>JAGLPR010000445.1 GCA_023137255.1 Bacteroidales bacterium
TGCTGCATCTTGAAATTCACGGTGGTATGAATCCTCAGACCATCCCTGTAAAGATCATACTGCGTACCGTCGGGTTTGAAATTCTTATTGATCCAGCCAAAGAGCCTGTCGTCGGCCCATCTTAATGAATCGCGACGGTATCTCTCCCAGGCAAGGGCCCCGGCTCCTTTTCGGGGTGATTCCGGCCTGGACTTATTCATAAAACCGGAGAGGAAAGTTCTGAAATGCTTGGCGTGCCCGGTAAGGTGACTGGCCAGGTTGTAGTCGACACTGATGGGTACCTGCTTCACCGAATCGGCCACCTCTTGGTCCAGGTATCCATATTTTACCATCTGATTGATAACCGTATTCCTTCTAACTATAGAGCGCTCGGGATTAATCCTTGGATTGTAAGCCGTTGGTGCCTTAAGCATGCCCACCAGGACCGCTGCCTGATCTAAGGTCAGGGAATCGGGTCTGCTATTAAAAAAAGTTCTTGCAGCAGATTTGATGCCTACAATGGACTCTCCACCGAAAGGAACCGTATTCAGGTACATCGTGAGTACCTCATTCTTGGTATAGCTGCGCTCAAGTCTTACTCCCGTGTTCCATTCTTTGAACTTGTTGACTGCCAGGTGGACCGACCTACCGATTTTTGTCTTGATAACAGCGGTATCTCTGGGGAACAGGTTCTTTGCCAGCTGCTGGGAGAGGGTACTGCCTCCTCCTTCATTCTTTCCCAGCAATACCGTATAGACAAGAACGCGGGAGAGGCTGCGAAGGTCGATGCCGGAATGCCGGTAATACCTTACATCCTCGGTGGCAACAAGAGCATCTACCAGATGGGGGGCCAGTTCCTCGAAATCCACAAAAGAACGGTTCTCAATAAAATACTTACCAAGTAGTTCTCCGTCTTCAGTAATCAGTTCTGAGGCCAGGTTGGATTGCGGATTCTCCAACCGGGCAAAATCGGGCATAAATCCCATTTTGCCATTACCAATTAAAATCATGATCACAATGAACAATACCAGGGGTAGTGTGTATAGTGACCATAGGATGATTAAATATTTCGTAGTTTTGCCGGGTTTCTTGTCCATGGATAGCCGGATTTTGGATCAAAAGTAGTAATTATTTGGAGCAAAATTTTGAACATGGGCGCTCATTTGATTTATTTTGTGGTCAATTTATAAACGAGGGAATAGAAAATATTATGATAGAGAATCTGGTAATTGTTGAATCACCTGCCAAAGCGAAAACGATAGAACGTTTCCTCGGGGGGGCCTATACGGTCAAATCAAGTTTTGGACATATACGGGACCTGGCCAAGAAAAATCTTGGGATTGATATTGATGGGGGATTTGCACCTCAATACATTGTTCCGGCCGATAAGAAGAAAATTGTCAAAGAGTTAAAGAGCCTGGCCAAAGATTCCCAAATGGTATGGCTCGCCACTGATGAGGACCGTGAGGGAGAGGCCATAGCGTGGCACCTGTTCGAGGAGCTGGGCCTGGAAAAAGACAAAACGCGCAGGATTGTTTTCCATGAAATCACCAAAGATGCCATCCTCAATGCCCTGGACAATTCCCGGCATATCGATACCAGTCTGGTTAATGCCCAGCAGGCCCGCAGGGTGCTGGACCGTCTGGTGGGTTTTGAACTCTCACCCCTGCTGTGGAAGAAGGTAAAACCCTCCCTTTCGGCAGGAAGGGTGCAGTCAGTGGCCGTAAAACTAATAGTGGAGAAAGAGCGTGAGATACAGAAGTTTACACCTAAAAAGTACTTCCGGGTAAGCGGAAAGTTTTTGGTTCCGGTAGCCACAGGGGGACAAACACAGATGAAAGCCGATCTCTCTAAACGTATGGAGAGCCTGGAAGAGGCGGAGGCTTTTCTCTCTAAATGCATAAACAGTGAGTTCACAGTAGATCAGATCGAAAAGAAACCGTTGAAAAAATCACCTGCTCCCCCGTTTACCACGTCCACCCTGCAGCAGGAAGCCAGTCGCAAACTGGGCTTTTCGGTAAACCAAACCATGTCGGTGGCTCAACGACTTTACGAATCGGGAAAGATCACCTACATGAGGACCGACTCGGTCAACCTCTCCAAACTTGCCATTGGCACAGCTGCCGGAAAAATCAAAGAGAGTTTCGGTGAAAAATATCTTAAAACCAGGAACTTTACCACCAAATCCAAAGGGGCCCAGGAGGCACACGAAGCCATCAGACCTGCCTACATGGACAATTCATCCGTGGAGGGGAGCAGAGCCGAACAGCGGCTTTACGAACTGATCTGGAAAAGGACCATTGCCTCCCAGATGAGTGAGGCACA
>JAGLPR010000446.1 GCA_023137255.1 Bacteroidales bacterium
TACTTGAGAACACCTGGATTAAGTTGTTGTCTGTTAATAAGATAAGGCCATGGTCCCACACCCGTTTTTCTGCTGGTGGACCCCTCTACCAGAATGTGACCATCGGGGGACAGACCCCGGACGGGAAGGATGAGGTCAACGACCTGAGTTTCCTTGTCCTTGAATCGGTTGGCAAGATGAAACTGACGCAGCCCAACCTTTCAGTCCGGTTCCATAAAGGGATCAGCGAGGAGTTTATGATGGCGTGCATGAAGGTGATTGAGAAGGGTTTTGGGATGCCCTCTTTTAATAACGATGAGGTGGTTATTCCGGAGCTGATCAACCTGGGGGTAGAACCCGAGGATGCATTTAACTATTCTGCCATTGGATGTATCGAAATCGCCGTTCCCGGCAAATGGGGCTATCGATGCACCGGCATGAGTTTCCTGAACCTGATGCGTGTATTCCTGGCCACACTGCATGGCGGGTACGATAAGCAGTCGGGCAAGACCTTCCTCAAAGGGATCGGGAAATTCAGCGATTTCAACTCCTACGAAGAGTTGTTTGAAGCCTGGCAGCAACAGATCCGTTACTACACCCGGAAAACCGTGGAGATAGATACTGCAGTGGATACAGCACTGGAGGAGCATGTTCCCGATATCCTCTGTTCCGCTTTTGTGGATAGCTGCATTCCCAGGGGTAAGACCATTAAGGAGGGTGGCTCCAAGTACGATTTTGTGTCAGGGCTGCAGGTAGGTATTGCCAACCTGGGAAATTCCCTGGCCGCCATTAAGAAACTGGTATACGAGGAGGAAAAGATCAGTAGGCAGGAGTTGCTGGAGGCATTGGAAAATAATTTTGAGGGCAAAGAGAGTGAGAAAATCAGGCAACTTGTTCTGAACTTTGCACCCAAATACGGAAATGATGACGATTATGTGGACCTGCTGCTGAAAGACGCCTACATGGAATTCATCGAGGAGCTGAAAAACTACCACACCACCCGGCATGGTCGTGGCCCCATTGGTTGCAGGTACTATGCAGGAACATCAAGTATCTCGGCAAATGTGCCCAGTGGTGCGGTGGTACCGGCTACTCCCGATGGAAGGAAAGCCTTTGCTCCTGTGGCCGAAGGTAGTTCTCCTTCTTCAGGAACCGATCTGCTGGGACCCACGGCGGTATTTAAGTCGGTATCGAAGCTGCCCACGGAAGAGATCATGGGTGGAGTGCTGCTGAACCAGAAGCTCTCCCCTGCCGCCATTGCGAAGGATAGCGATAAGCAAAAACTGGTATCCATCATTCGCATCTTCTTTGCAGAATTAAAAGGGTGGCATGTGCAGTACAATATTGTCTCCCGGGAGACCCTGCTGGCTGCCCAGAAGAATCCGGAAAAATACAGAGACCTGGTGGTCAGAATTGCCGGATATTCCGCATTTTTCACTACTTTATCTCCCGATACACAGGACGACATCATAGCACGAACCGAACACTCACTAAATTTCTGAATCCATGCCAGGTGTACTTTGCGGAGTCGATATCGGGGGAACCAAGTGTTCCATTGCCCTGATTGATTACGATGGTAACATCCTGGATAAGATCTATACCTGTGCCCATGTGGAGGAGGAAGAGGATGGAATGGTGAAGATGGTGGCCGGTCATGTGAAAGAGCTACTTCAGAGGAACCAGCTGAAAGAGTCTGATCTGCCTGCACTTGGCGTGGGATGTGCAGGTCATATCCGTTTCCGGGACGGTGTCATAATCACTACCTCCAACCTGGATGGGTATACCAACTATCCGCTTCGGGAAAAGTTGCAGTCCCA
>JAGLPR010000447.1 GCA_023137255.1 Bacteroidales bacterium
AGTTTTTTTTTTGAAGGCTCTGAGCCAACCTGCCTTATAAACCTGAGGATCTCTTCCGGTTCCTCCATCCTTCCCCTGCCCTCCAGGCCGCTGGCAAGCTCGCCGCTTCCCGGTTCAATCACCAGATTTCCATACCCTTTCAGAATATCGAGATTGCGCTGAGTAGAGGGATGGCGGTACATGTCCATGTCCATGGCCGGCGCCACAATCACCGGGCACCGGGCCGAAAGGTAGGTGGTAACCAGTAGATTATCGGCCACCCCATTGGCCATCTTTCCCAGGGTGGTGGCGGTGACGGGTGCCACCAACATCAGGTCGGCAGAAACCCCCATATCCACATGGCTGTTCCAGTCGCCACATTCAGAGGCAAAAAAATCAGATAAAACGGTTTTCCCGGAAAGTGCAGAGAAGGTGACAGGACCCACAAACTCTTTGGCTGCAGGGGTCATAATCACCTGTACATCAGCTCCCTCTTTGATCAAGAGCCTCAGCAAATAGACTGCTTTGTAGGCAGCTATGCTCCCGGTAACACCAAGAATTATGCGTTTTCCTGCAAGCTCCATCAGGAAAGTATCTGTACTACTGTTGTTCTTCTATTTCAGGTGTTTCATTGATCCTGAAATATATCTGGTCTTCAGTCAGCTCCTGCAGGGAGATGAGAGAAGGTTTTGGCAAGCGTTCGAAAAATTTCGAGATCTCGATTTGCTCCGGATTCTCAAAAACCTCCTCCAGGTTATCGGTATAGGAAGCAAACTCTTCCAGTTTCCTGTTCAGCTCCAGCTTCATCTCCACACTGATCTGGTTGGCTCTTTTGGATGCCACCATCACGGTTTGATAAATATTGCTGGTATCTCCATCAAGGTCATTCAGATCTCTGGTCACTGTAGTCTGTGGTGCTTTTGTCTTTTTGTAATCCATCTATTATGATTCTTTATTGTTATCCTCTAAAAAGTTGTTGGATGATTCATACATCCGTTTTGCCTCCCGGCTGTGTTGTCCGTCCGGGAACTCCCCGATAAAACTTAAATACTCATCCACCGTTGCCTGGTAACGCTCCTTTTGTTTGCTGGGAATGCTTCTGTCGGCCAGGAGAAAGGATGATTTCAGGATCAGGAACATAAGCTCCTCCCTGTATTTTGTATCGGGATATTCCATCAAGCTGTTGCGCAGAGCAAGAATGGCCGAATCGTAATATCCCAGGTCGTAATAGAGCCTGGCACTGATAAATGATTTCTCCACCAGTTTATCGCTCATCTCGGTGACGATGGCCAGGCACTCGGTTACACGGTCCGAAGTGGGGTACTTGACCAAAAACATTTGCATGGCAGTTATGGTCTTATAAGTATTCTCCTGGTCCAGTTCCGCACGTGGTGACTGTTTGTAGTAACAATATGCCGTCATAAAATCGGCCTCTTCCAGGTAGACACTGCTTGCATAGGTTGCTGAAAGTTCATTAAAATAGTAACCGGCCATCATATAATCACGCTGTCCGTAATAGCTCTTTGCCTGATAATATTTGACTGTATCGGCTTTGGTGGTGCCTCGATAAATATTTGCCACCTGGTCGAACAGGGTGCCCGCCTTTGCATATTCACCATCTTCATACAGGGCTACCCCCATCTCATACTTCTTCTTGAAGTCCCTGCTTTTCAGTAACTTCTCATACTCTCCACATCCGCCAAGGATCACTGCAGCCGCTGCAAAAAGAATACCAAATAGAATTCTGTTTTTAAACATTGCGCAAAAGTACAATTATTGAGTTAATAATAAAACAGTTGAACATATATTTGCATTAACATTTTAACAAAAACCATACCGGTTTATTGTCCTCTCCACTCTGTTTTATCATAATATTTTATGTGTTCAAGAGGTCAAATATCGAACCGACGAAAAAATAATTAAATTTGTGGCCGTAACACTAAAACTTTAATCCGTGGATATTTTTGAAAGAATTACCAAGAACAGAGGCCCTATCGGGCAGTATCAGAAGGCGGGACATGGCTATTTTGCATTCCCAAAACTGGAAGGAGAGATTTCTGCCCATATGAAATTTAGGGGCAAAAAGGTGCTGACCTGGAGCCTGAACAACTATCTGGGTCTTGGAAACCATCCCGAAGTCAGGAAAGCAGATGCTGATGCTGCGGCGGAGTATGGAATGGCCTACCCCATGGGTGCCAGGATGATGTCGGGACAGACTCGTAAACATGAAGAACTTGAGCGGGCTTTGGCCTCTTTTGTACAGAAAGAGGACGCTTTCCTGCTGAACTATGGCTACCAGGGCATGGCATCGATCATCGACGCTGTAACCACCAGGAACGATGTGATCGTATACGATTCCGAATCACACGCCTGCATCCTCGACGGGATGCGGATGTCGCTGGCCAAAAGATATGTGTTCCCACACAACAACATGGAGAACCTGGAGAAGCAGCTCGAACGTGCCGTAAAAAGGGCCGATCAGCAGGGAGGTGGCGTTCTGGTCATTTCTGAAGGCGTTTTTGGGATGGCTGGGGACCTGGGGAACCTGAAAGATATCTGCGCCCTGAAAGATAAATACAACTTCAGGCTGCTGGTGGATGACGCTCATGGTTTTGGTACCATGGGTGCTACCGGGATGGGTTCTGGTGAACATTTTGGTGTTCAGGATAAGATTGATCTCTACTTCTCCACCTTTGCTAAATCGATGGCCGGAATTGGCGGATTTGTTGCCAGTGATACCGATATTGTGGATTACCTCAGGTACAACATGCGTTCGCAGACCTACGCCAAATCACTTCCCATGCCCATGGTTATCGGAGCACTCAAAAGACTAGAGATGCTGAGAACCATGCCCGAGCTAAGGACAAAACTCTGGGATGTGGTCAACGCCCTGCAATCGGGACTGAAAGAGGCAGGATTCAACCTGGGCCAAACAGAATCTCCGGTAACTCCGGTATATATGTCTGGCGGAATCATTGAGGCCACCAACCTGATCCTGGACCTGCGTGAAAATTACAGCATTTTCTGTTCCATGGTGATCTACCCGGTGGTACCCAAGGGAGACATTCTGCTCCGTCTGATCCCCACTTCCATGCACAATTTGGAAGATGTGAAGGTTACGATCAAAGCATTTACCGAGTGCAGAACCAAACTGCAGGCTGGTGAGTACAAGTCTGATACATTCCAGGATATTTCTGCATTGCGTGTATAATACACGCGTTAGAAATGTTAGAATGTTAGAATCTGACAACCTAACACACTTATAAAAAAAAAGGGGCCGAAAAGCCCCTTTTTTTGTCCTAGCTGCGAATTATTCCAATTCGCCTAAATACCTCTCCGCATCCAGGGCTGCCATACAACCGGTGCCCGCTGCAGTCACCGCCTGACGGTAAGTCTTATCCTGCAGGTCGCCGCAGGCAAATATGCCCGGAACATTGGTTTTGGCCGAACCCGGAACTGTCTGCACATAACCGATTTCATCAGTATCCACATACTCTTTGAATATATCGGAGTTGGGAGTGTGCCCGATGGCCAGGAAAAATCCGTCTATATCAATCTTTACTGTCTCTTCACCGGCTTCTCCCTTGTTTTTCCAGAGTTCCAGTCCGTTCACCACCTGGTCACCCACCACCTCTTTGGTCTGGTGTTTCCAGAGCATCTCAATGTTCTCTGTATTAAATACCCGCTTTTGCATCGCCTTGGAGGCCCTTAGCTCGTCTCTGCGTACAATCATATATACCTTTTTACAGATACCAGCCAGGTAGGTAGCCTCTTCAGCAGCAGTATCACCTCCACCCACAACGGCAACCACTTTGTCCTTGTAAAAGAAACCATCACAGGTAGCACAGGCAGATACTCCATAGCCCTTGAACTTCTCTTCCGATTCCAGTCCCAGGTATTTGGCTGTAGCTCCGGTGGCCAGGATCACAGTATCAGCTGTAATCAAGGTATTCTCATCCACAACCACCTGCTTCACCTTACCTGAGAAGTCCGCTTTGGTGGCCATACCAAACCGAACTTCGGTTCCGAATCGTTCGGCCTGCTTTTTCAGATCCTCCATCATGACGGTTCCATCGGTTCCCTCAGGATAGCCGGGGAAATTATCAACTTCTGTAGTGGTTGTCAGCTGTCCGCCCATCTGCATACCGGTATACATCACCGGTGTTAAATTGGCACGAGCAGCATAAATGGCGGCAGTATATCCGGCCGGTCCTGATCCCAGGATCAGGCATTTCACATGCTCCTTCACTTCAAGAGTTTCTTTAGAGGCAGAAGTTTCCTCCTTGTTGTTCATGGGTTTAAATAGGTCCATTGTATTATGTTAATGTGTTATTGAGTTTATGTGATATTCACCTTGGTCGGCCATTGGCCACTTAAATTACAAAATTTCCCCCTCCCCTGTTCAAATTCAGTACCAAATCAACAATTCCATCTCATTCATCCCAATCCCGGACAAACTTACAGTTGACCCGTTGATGAAACCTCCATATGATGACGGGATGACAGCAAATCTTCCCGCTCAATTTGTTTCTGAGTATTTGAGAATATCAAATGAATTATTACTTTTGCACCCACTATTGATCGGGGTGTGGCGCAGTTGGCTAG
>JAGLPR010000448.1 GCA_023137255.1 Bacteroidales bacterium
CCAACACCATTCCTTTATATGTGATCATGGACGCCGACGGCAAGGTGGTGGGCCAACCTAAGGGAACCGACCTGGATGTGCAGAGCTACCTGGCGTGGCTGAAGCAAACGAAAAAGTCTGTAAAGTCGAGCGAAAATTCCTTGGACATACCCCATTTTTGAGCTGCATCGGAATACCTGAGGTGCCACTTTCAGGCCTCCTGCCTACCCCTTTTTCGGTTTTTCTACAAGTCACTGGGTGGTGACTTCTTCACAGGATGGTGACTCAGGAATAATGATTACGCATTTTTGATATCCTCGTATAGCATTGCTATACAGATTATTATAATAGGAACTAGGCATATGCGAATGAAGTAAAAAGTCACACATTGGGAAAGAACTCACGAGTTTGTGACTTCCGGTTTCTCCGAAATGGACAACCCTGTTTTCATATATTACTCAGTTGTGCTTCTCAGTTCAGTCAAGAAAAATCCAGAGACAGTATCCCCATTTTTATCGCTTATCACTTGTGAATACCCTGAATCTCAAGGACAGTCAGCAACTCAGAGAAAACCAAGGGAACCTTTAGCTCAACGAAGTTAAATTTTGGGGTATGTCCAAAAAATTCCTGCTTATCACGAAGCAGGCCTCAGATCTTTGGGCACCTGACCGACCAGGGGATAGGGCCTGTTAAATGCTTCCTGAACAAGCTTAAAATGCCGGGATAGTTTTCTGATGGTTGCTTTAGAGAATCCCTTCTGATAGTTTAGAATCTTTGATACGGTTCCTTTAGACAATCCAAGGATTTCAGTCAGATCTTTGGCTTTCAGATTGTGATCTTCCATCAGAAATTTTAGTAACTCTACTGGATCCACTTCATTCATTGTATTGCGATCCTGGTCCCATTTGTCAATCAGAAGCTCGATGAGTTCAATTTCATCCTCTTTTTCCTCATTTTCCTGAATCACAAGTTTTTTCAGAATTCTGACGTATTCATAATACTGTTCTTCGGATTTTATCAGTGTATATTTCAAAGCTTTCATCAGTATTAGCTATAATCTTTTTTAGTAATCATCAATGGTGTATTGCCTACCAGTTTTGCACAGTTTAGTGTATTCAGCATGTGTCCCAATCCAATTGACAAACAGGCGAACTTTTCTCCTGCCAAAGTGGTATTCACAGATCATCCTGTATTTGTTCCCTCCAATATTAAATACAACTTTATTGGATCCTTTACCCAGCAAATCCGCACTGTTAATACTCGTTAGGATGTCATGCGGATTAGACCAATCAGCACATCTTAAAGTATCTAACCATGATTCGAATGAAGCTTTGCTCTGGATGTTGCTGTCTATAAATCTCTCAACAGTGTGTTTGGTGAGAAGATGGACCCTCATTTGTTATTCGATGTGAAAAATACAACAAAAGTTTCACAAAAGGAAACTAATATTTTAAAACTTCTTCGGAACACTTATACATGTATGGGATAAGATGAGCGAAATCAGCTACAAAACTCAGGAAAGGGCCAAAATCCTCCAGATGCAAAACCGGGATTCTGGCCCTTGGTCGTACAGATCGATTCTGAATCTGTATCTTTAAAACCTCTAATCGATTAACTCCTAACTTCCTAACGCTGCCGCAGGCAGCTTATTAACGTTTGGAAGCTTTGCTAAAAGCTTCCAAATTTAAACGTCATTCCCACATTCCAGCCCCTCAGTGCATCCACCGGAGTGTTCTCCATGTTGATGTTGGAGGTGTAGCGGTAGCTGCCAAATACGGCAAGCCTGAAAAACCTTACCAGGTTGAACTCCAGTTCTATTGCTGCTTCGGCCACGAAGAATGCAGTTGCATCTGCCATGTAACCATCCCAGTACTCATACGGATCGTACCAGTCGGAGCTGTACGAAGTGGAGGCCACACCCCCTGCTCCAATCAGGATGGGGAAGGAGAGGTGTACCGGGTACCATCCAAACAGGATCGGCTCCATGATGAGTCCGCCATACCCCCCTGCCAGTGAATAGTTCAGCTGATCAACGGGATTATAGGTGGGATCGTTGAGAAATCCATATCCACCCATGCCCAGTCCGAATCCGTGACCGATCACCCACTCTCCGCGTCCGCCCATGATGATGGCATCGCGGCTGTTGATTTTTGTGTAACCGACGGAGAAGGCGCCATAACCACCACTTCCCGAGTGGGGATCAAACAGGGTCTGTACCTCCCCGGGGTTTCTCTTCTGTTTCTCTTCGGGCTCGTTTCCTTCGGCCTCCTGGGCCACCATTGTGGGTATGGCCAGTGCCAGCAATACCACCATTGTTGCAATCTTTTTCATTTTTATTGTTTTTTAAAATCTGTATCTGTTTTTATCCGTAGATGCTTAAAATCTGTATCTGACACTAAATCCAAAGTCCCAGAAGTTGACCCCGAAGACCTGCTTCAGTGAGATCTCCATAAAGGGCTGGAAACTGACCCCGAAACTCATGGGCAGTTCCTCCAGTTTGTAGTCGATCCCTACATACCCATTCATCCCTATCACCGGGGTGAAGATATCCCTTCCGAAATAGATCTCCCGGAAGAGGATGCGGTAGCTGTCGGTGAAGTAAAATCCGGCGTGTGCACCAAACCCGTAAACAAATTCCCAGTTCCCCAGCTGGTCCATTCCTATTTCACGGTGCTGCTGCCTGATCAAAGTGAAAATGGCTCCCTGGTCGCGGTACCCCAGCTGCGCTTCGTAGGAGAGGTCCTCCTCCAGGTTGACCCTGAAGGTGATTCCCGATGTGTATCCTCCGCGCAAACCGACCTCCTTCACGTAGAACTGTGAGAAGACTGAGGATGAGAGGCCGAGGAAAAATATGATGATGTAAAATTTTCTCATAACTGTACTACTTAAACGAGATGTTGATATAACACTTCTGAAGGGCATCAATGTTCACCTGTCCCACAGGGTCGCCTGTACCCATGGTTCCCACGGTGGTGTAATGGTCCTTCCCGTCGAAGCTCTCTTCGGCCAGCACTTCCGAGCCAGGAAGTCTTAACACCGATTTTTTGTGGTGAAGGATATCGAATCCAAGGCAGGCTTCCTTGTTAAAATAGAGCGTTACATCGGTGTAGTCCGATTCCACATATATCTTGTTGAAGTCGGGGATCACATGCTCGATGGTGAGCTTGCCATATTTCATATAGACATCACTTTCGCGCAGGAAATCATAGATCCACACCTGGGAGAAGTTGCTTTTCCCGTAGAAGTATTCCACTTTCTTGAAGTAGAGTTTGTCGCGCCGCGAACTGATCTTCAGTACATTTACACTGTCCACATTCAGTTTGGACGATTTGCTCTCCAGATCCAGCTGGCTCACCTCGTTCAGTACCATGTCGGAGTAAGAAAGTTTCATGGTGGAGGATCCCAGCGATTTGATCATGCCGTTGGCAAAGCTGAGCGCGATGGAGGAATTCCCTACCAGCCGGTTGGCTTTCAGCACCCCGTTGGAGAGCTCGATATCCACCTGTCCCTCCATGTCGTCCATATAGATGTCGCCAAACTTGTTATTGATTACCACATCCAGGTAGGCAGGTACATGTACCATGTAGTTGATCTCAATCCGTTTGTTGGTCCCGGTAATGGTATTGCTGATCGATTT
>JAGLPR010000449.1 GCA_023137255.1 Bacteroidales bacterium
TTTAAAGTGTTTTCTCAATTGCACCGGTAGTCTCTCTGTAAAGATCCACCGGACCGTCGAGCAGTACGGCTAAAACCGTACAGTATTTGTCGAGGAGATGTGCCGGCAGGTCAATATATGCCAGGCCGGGATATTTATTCCAGAAAACCTTGCTTGTGACCTGGTGATTCAACTTGGTGCCGTTTCCAACCACCCAGATCCTGTTGATCTTATTGGAGATCCCCTTCAGGGTGAGCTGACCGTTCGCATTACCTTTGACAAACAGATAGAGTAGGGTACTGTCTTTAGAAAGTGCAGTGGGACCGTAATAATGATCATACGGGATTCCCCGCTCAGTTCCGTAGATTGCCTCTTTATGTTTATCAGTCCATCTGCCAAGTTCCTTTAAAATATGCTCCTGCTCCTCAGGAATTGTGCCGTCGGGTTTCGGACCTATATCGAGCAACAGGTTCCCGCCTTTGCTGATACAATCTGCAAATATGTCGATGATCTGCTGCGGAGTTTTATAATTAGTGTCATTGGGCTGGTATCCCCAGGAATCATTCATCGTCAGGCACAACTCCCAGTATTTTGCAGCGGGACGAAGTACCGGGGGTCCCTGTTCGGGAGTTTCGTAATCACCTTTTCCCCGCAAGCGTGAATTGAGGATTACGCCGGGATTTTTCTTTAGCAGCAGTGAACGGACCTTATCAACCTGCCACTCCTCGCCACTGTGTTCCCAGTCTCCGTCAAACCACCACAAATCTGGATTATATTTTCCCAATAGTTCCCTGAGCTGTCCCTGGTAGTAATCGAGAAATTTTTCCCATCGCTCAGGGTCGCTCTCAGGTTTGTATCGTATGACGGACCTGGTGTGATGGGTATAATCTTCATAAGACCAATCAGGCAATGAAAAGTACACGCCCACTTTAACTCCCCGATGACGTAACTCATCTACAAAAGGGGTCAGTACATCCCTTCCGGCGGCAGAGTGTTTCACTGCATTTAAGTTGCCATACTCCGTATTCCAGAGTGCAAAACCGTCATGATGCTTTGAGGTGATCACAGCATATTTTGCACCACTGTTTTGAATCAATTCAGCCCAATGATCCGGTTCATAACGATCTGCTGTAAAACCGTCCAGCTGTTTCAAATAGTCATCATGGGAAATGTAATTGTTAAAGAATGACCAGGATTCATCAATGCCATTGACGGAATAAATACCCCAGTGAATGAATATTCCCAGTTTGGCATCTTTAAACCATTCCATTTTCTTATGAAACGCAGAATCGTTGATCTGGGCCGGAACTGAAACAAAAATGTAACAGAGAACCGCAATGATTAAACCTGTCTTTCGCATGTTTATCCAACTTGTCCGTAAAACCAGCTCACTTCAGGGGCTGGATATAAGGACAAATCTACTGATTTTCGATATACTTTTTGACAATATCCAGGGGGGCACCTCCGCAGGATGCTATGAAGTAACTTGGAGACCATAGTCCGCCCTTCCAGTAGTATTGTTCAAGTTCCGGGAACTCCTGCCTGAGAAATCTTGAGGAGACCCCTTTTAAACTATTCACCAACCTCGATGGTGTGGTATGGGGTAATGGTTCAACCAATAGATGTACATGATCTTTCTCCCCGTTTGTTTCAACAAGCTTACATCCGAAGTCATTACATACCCTGTCGAAGTGAAAATGCAGTCTTTTGTACATCTTGTCAGTGAAGACTTTCTTCCTGTATTTGGTTACAAAGAC
>JAGLPR010000045.1 GCA_023137255.1 Bacteroidales bacterium
GCTTCCACCAGTTCAGATTTTTTGTTGCTCAGGAACCCGAATTCAGGGGTGACCAGTTCGGGCAGGGCACCGTAAGGAGTTCCGAAGACCGGACATCCAAAGTAGAGGCTCTCCACCACAGCCAGCCCCATGGGTTCGTTCCACCTTACAGGAAACAACAGTGCCTTTGAACCATTGATCAGGCGGCTCTTCTGCTCTCCTCCCACCATTCCTTCAAACCGCACCCGCGGATCGAGGGTCACTCGCATTCCCATCTTCAGGTTGACCCGGTGTCCGCCAAGCACCCTTAACGGAAGTCCGGCTGCCCTGGCAATGCCGATACAGCCTTTGAGATTCTTGACCCTCCAGGCAGCTTTGCCCAGGAAGTGAACATACTTGCGGGGATTATCAAGTTCCGGTTTGCCATACTCTTCCAGTCCCAGCCCGTTGTAGACAAATACTTCGCTTCCGAACCTGGCAGCGTGGTCGCGTGAGATAAAGGTGGTATTGATGTCAAACTCCTTTTCGCTTGACGAATTGCCATGCACGGTAATCATATATGGTTTGGGGAGCGGTTCCCGGACGGGAATGTGTGAATGGACCAGGTCTACATCTTCGGGGATCTGTTTGGCCAGGGGTGTTTCAGGATCGTAGGGAAGTACCTTTGCAAAATCACAGACCGATCCCGGTCTCACCAGGAAGGTAATGCGATGTCCCATTTTGATCAGCTCCTTGCCCAGGTACCACACATCCCTGCTGGTTCCTCCGTATTTTGGGGTGGGTATTGTTCCGCTGTAGACGATCAGGATATGGAGTGGACCCATGTTAATCTTTTTTTTGAATGCGTGAAAGTACCGACAGGAACAGGGGGATGTCATTGGCATCCACGGTGGCCAGTCGCTCAAGTATGCGGTGGAAGAGCGGACTGCCATCGGGAATGCCCGCCTGCCGGAGTAGATTTACTGTCTGATTCTTCAGGGTAAGCCATCCTTCCCCCGATTTTGAGAGGTGCCGGCCCGGTTTATCCAGCTGATTTAGCGGGGAGAGTTCATAGGCAGTAAGCATCACCGACTGGGCCAGGTTGAGCGAGGGGTAGCTTCCCGCCATGGGAATGCTCATGGCCATATCCGATTTTAGAACCAGTTGATTGGGCAGTCCGCTCTCCTCGGTACCAAACAGGATCCCAACTTTTCCCAGCTGATCTTTTTTATTGTTAAGTATTTCCAGGAGATCCCTGCTGGAGTGGTAATCGTGTTTGGCTGTCCGCCCTTTGGCAGTGGTACAGACCACCAGGTCGAGGTCAGCCACGGCTGTTTCAAAATCGGGGAACAGCGTTGCCGACTGAAGGATATGGTGTGAACCGTGGGCCAGCATCATCGCCTCATCGCCCAGGTGGTCGCAGGGATCGATAAGCCTCAGGTGACTGAATCCCATGGTTTTAATGGCCCTGGCTGCGGCTCCCACGTTCCCGGGAACGGCTGGTTTGTATAGTATGAAATAGATATCCAACAGCTATGACCTTTGAAAGACGAAATTACAATTTTTCCATTTGATTGATCAGGCGTATCCCGCGAGACTTGAATCCCGCGCTGTTGTTCTCCATCTGGTCCTCCAGCACAGTTACCAGTTCATCCTTGAGTTCGGGGTATAGCAGTACATGCTTGTAGATGATCTGCATGGCATGGGCCTTCACAGCCACGGGGTAGAGTTCCGATACCAGGTAGTCGAAGCAGAGATCGATGAGCAATCCCTGGTCATCTTCCGGAATATCATAACGGCACAGCAGCCTGAGCAGGGAGCGCAGTGTACCTTTGGATTCCAGTGCGGGCAAGGATTGAACAATCTTACTAAGATATTTGGTGGCCAGTCCGGGGTGCAGCTCATCACTTCCATCCAGGACCCAGCTGGCCCGCCACGCCACGGGATCCTTTTCAAGCAGGGCCAGTTCAAGCAGAGATCCGAAATGCCCTTTGGTCTCGATCACCTCCCTGATATAGATATCTTTTTCGGCCCCCGAGGGGAAGTTCAACAGCAGGGACCGGAAATCCATTACTCCTTTTCTTCGTCTGTTTTCATTCTCATGGACATCACCGTATATCCACCTGTGGCTACCGAGTGGGAGTGGTTCAGGTCGATCTTGGTCACCAGCATGATCGACTTATTCCCATCGTCCTTGTCCAGCACATCATACTCCAGGACCATTCCGTTGAGTGCATTGGCGTGGGTGAACATGGTCCCGAAGGTCTGCTTGTTGTTCATCCACTCTTTGCGCATCTCTTTGCCCAGTTTTTCGGAGACCCACATGTGGACCTCTGAGTACTCATCCTCCATCAGGTACTCATCACAGCTATATCCCAGGATCTCCTTTTTCTTCCCTGTTTTCTTTATGTTATAGGTATCCAGTTCTGACTCCACCTCCTCCTCTTCATAATCTTCGGCCATTTCGGCCATGGCCTCAGGATCGATGGTGGTGGCAAAGCCGGATTTCTCCCCGTCGCTGTCGGTCAGGATCAGCATGGCACTGTTCTTTGTGTCGAAGATGATGGTCGATTTGTCGCTGCCATCTCTAAATACCATGGCGTAATCGGCCTTTGTTTTGTGCACATAGTTATCGTACACCACCTGATCGTCCAGTTTGCCATTCTTCTTGTAACTGGTGATCTCCATCTGGATGTAAGCATTAAAGTTGTAATCAGGTTCATAGGCTACGTTCCCGGTGAGCCCAAAGGCATCCATCATCGCGCTGTTGCTGAATCTGGAGTTGGACGATTCAGATGCGTCATCTGTCTCAACAACAGTCTGACTGTCATCTTCAGAGTTATCTTCCACTTTCTCTTTTGAGAGCCTTTGCATGACCTTTTCACGCAAGCTTTGCGATTGCAGCTCCTGGAAAGAGAAGATCATGGCCAGTATTGTGAGGAATGTTAAGAAACGTTTCATGGTTTTTATGGTTTAGTTTACTTGCAAGTTAATAACTATATCTTTGAACAACAACGCCACTTTTATGAACTTTCGAAAGGAATTGATACATGGCCGCCTGGTGAAGAGGTATAAGCGGTTTCTGGCCGATGTGACACTTGACGATGGAACAGAGGTAACAGCGCATTGCACCAATTCCGGAACCATGAAGAGTTGTCTGGAGGAGGGTGCCGAAGTGTGGCTGTCGCCGGTGAACGATCCCAAACGAAAGACCCGCTTTACCTGGGAGATGATCCGTATCGGGGACGATTGGGTGGGAATCAATACCTCCAATCCCAATACCCTTGCCTTTGAATGGGTCAGTGTCGGGATGGTACCCGGACTTGAAGGATTGACCGGTTTAAAAAGGGAGGTGAAGTGGGAAGACAGCCGGTTTGACCTCTACGGGGAAGAGATTGTGGAAGGATCGGGTGAAGGGTCCGGCCGAGGCTGTTTTATCGAGGTAAAGAATGTGACGCTGAAGGAGGGAGACAGGGCTCTCTTTCCCGATGCGGTGACTGAGCGGGGCCGAAAGCACCTCAATACCCTGGTGAGGGTAAAAAATTCCGGGATGCGGGCGGTCATGCTATATGTGGTCCAGCGAATGGATGTAAGAATTTTTTCTCCGGCCAGGGAGATCGATCCTGCCTATGGCAAGGCGCTGGATGAAGCGGTACGGCATGGAGTAGAAGTGATAGTTGTACAGGCGCAGGTCTCTCCGGAAAGCATCGAATTTCACCGGATGCTTCCTGTGGAGCTTTAGGGGGTCGCCTCTTTTGTGTTGACTGTCAGTCCTTTCTCTTCTGCATATTGTGTGGCCTGGTGCATAAAAGCCTGCAGCCTCAGTTCGATGGAGACATCCTCCTGTCCGTCATAAGCGATGCTCACATACGGGATGTTCCCTTTGTCTTTTCTTAACTGATCGGATACCGAAGCCACCAGGGTTCCGGGCATACAGGTAAATGGCAGGATGTTGGCAATGCCGGAGATTCCTTTATCCACAAGTATGGCCGAGGTGCCCAGGTTCAGTGCGGGGTCGCCGTCATAGTGGCGGTGCACATAGGGCCCGCAGGCATTCAGCATCTCCTTTACAGACACCTCCTTGTCCTCATCAAACAGTCCATGGAACGGTTTGGTGATCTTCCTGGCAATGGAGTCCTGGAAATACTCCTGGAGTTTGGATTTGATCACCCCTTTGAAGTCCCCTTTCCACCTGCTGTCCCGGGTATACCGGATGGTGGAGTAGGAGAGCCATTCTGCAAATGGGGCAATCCAGGTCTCGGCCCCGAATTTCTCCAGCCTGCGTACCAGGTGGGCGCTGCAGAAATCGTTGTCCCGCATAAAGATCTCACCCACCACCGCAATGACCGGTTTGCGTTTTCCATTGGAAAGCGGGATCAGGGTAAATGAATGCGCAATTCTTGCCAGGGTATCTGTGAGTTTATCTGCACCGTTCTCCATGCAGCTGACCAGGTCGGCCAGGGCCTGCTGATACACCTGCTCGGTATTCCCGGGTATCACTTCATAGGGTTTCCGTTCCTGCTTCATTTTCCGGATGATGTCCATGGCCACAAAACCTTTCCAGGCATTGAGCCGGAATTTGGAACCGTGTCCGCCCGAAATGGACTCGTATGAATCGTCGTTGCTCGGGGCAATGATCTCCGTCTTGTCATAACCCAACCGGTCGAACAGAACCCGTTGGAAGCGGTTGTACTGACCAAAGCGACACGGACCGTTGTGGTCGGGCATAAAGAAACTGACCTTGGCCGGATCGATTTCCGGCTCCATCAGCTTTTTCAGAAAACTTCCCGTGGTGCAGATCATGGGGAAGCACTCCCTGGCAGAAGTATACTTCCGCGCCAGGTCCAGGTCCTCCTGGGTCTGCATGGGAAGGGATTCGGAGTTGATGCCGAAACTTCTGCAAACAGCGGCCATTACATAGGATGCATCACTCATGTAGGGGAAGAAAAGTTTCCGGTCCTGCATGGGAGAAGCGGCCATTTTCCCGGGGGTGAAGACCTTTTTCTTTTTCTCTTCGCCCAGCCTGGAGCCTTTCAGACTGTCCAGAAACGCCTCGTAACGGGTAATCATCCCCGCATCGGCGCCGTGCTCGTCAATCTCAATCTCCATGTAAGGCTTACCGGCCATCTCCTCGTGAACAAAGTGAGCCAGGAAGGAGTCGGGACCGCACCGGAAGTTGCCCATATAGATGCCGTGCAGGCGTTCCTCGCGGGCAATGATCCGTGAGGCTGCCAGGATGCGCTGACCGTTGGGCCAGTACATTTTGTTGTAGTCGTCGGTGATGTGTTCGTCTGCCAGGGGCAGGTAGTCCATGGGAATGGGAAGCACATCCAGGTTGATCAGCTTCTCCACCATGCTCAGGTTGAGGGCCGGATCGCCTGTATTGTACGGACGTCCGATGATGGCCAGGACTTCCTTGTCGTCGGGCAGACTGGCCATCACCTCACGGCCCCTGGCTTTTACACGCTCTTCAAACAGGTCCTGTTTAGCATCGGCCTTAAGCATGGCCATCTTAATTTGTTTCTTACTCAGCTTGAATCTCTTTCCGAAATAGTCATGCAGCTCCTTCTCCACCACCTTTCCGTAGTAGCGGAAATTGAGAGTGGGGCTCAGCAGTTTCTCTCTTTGTTCTTCCTGGATGGAGGCTTTAACCATAAATGGAACCGTCTGTACCCAGGGACAATTGCTGTTGGAGGTTGGATTGTCCTTTTCGGCTTTGGAATTAATAATGAAAGGGACGAAAATATAATCCAACTTATCTTCCAGCATCGTATAGATGTGCCCGTGCATCACCTCCACCGGGAAGCAGGTTTCGGCCACGATCATATTGAGCGCTTTTTTTACGGTCTGATTGTTGGTCTCCTCGGAAACCACCACATTGAAGCCAAGTTCTTTGAAGAAGGTGCTCCAGTAAGGGAACTGCTGATAGAAAACCATCAGTCCGCGCGGGATTCCGATGGTCAGTTTTCCCGGAACTGTTTCTGGTTCGAATCCGTCGGTAAGCATCCCGATCCGCTCCGTGAAGTAGTTGGGGATGTCTTTGCCTTTGCCCTTGCGTTCATCCATTTCATATTTCTCACACCTTCCGCCGTAATAGAGCGGCTTCTTTTCGCCTTCAATCCGTACCCTCCGGATCTCGCACTGGTTGGAGCAGGCCTTGCAGGTAAATTTGTCCACCGTATAGGGGGTCTTGCTGATATCAAACCCTTTGAAGCGGGTCTCCAGCTTATTCTGCTTAATATGGTCGCGTGCCAGCATGGCAGCACCAATAGCTCCTGTTACATCGAAATGGGGAGGAGTGTGGATCTTCTTGCCGGTGACTTTCTCAAATGCGGCCACCACAGCCCTGTTATTGGTCACCCCACCCTGGAACAGGATGTGGTTGCCTACCCGTTTCTTGCGGACCACCTTCTGGATGTAGTTGTGCACAATGGAGTAAGCCAGTCCACCCACCAGGTTCTCCTTCTCAACCCCCTTCTGCTGGAAGGCATTCAGGTCCGACTCCATAAACACCGTACATCGATCGCCCAGTCCGGCCGGCTTCTTTGCACCCAGGGCCATTTCTCCAAACTCCTCGATGATGTTGATATCGAGCTTCTCGGCCTGCTCCTGCAGGAACGATCCGGTTCCGGCGGCACACACCTTGTTCATCTCAAAATCAATCACTACACCATTGTTGATGCTGATGTACTTGGAGTCCTGTCCCCCGATCTCAAAAATAGTATCCACCTCGGGATCACAGGCAATAGCTGCTGTGGCCTGAGCAGTGATTTCATTACGGATCAGGTCGGCTCCAATAAAATCCCCGGTCAGGTAGCGTCCCGATCCTGTGGACCCGGCTCCTTTTACCACCACGCGCTTGCCAATCTCTTCATAGATCTCCGTCATTCCCTTGCGGATGGCTTCCAGGGGTTTGCTGGCGGTTGGGAGGTAGCGGCGTGCGATTACCCGGTTCTGGTCATCGATCAGCACCACATTGGTACTTAATGATCCAACATCAAGACCCAGGTAGACCTCATATTTTTCGTTGGATTCAGGGATCTTATAGACCTCTTTGCGGATGTCCGATTCGGGGGGAGTAAGAGGATCAAATGATTTGCCCCTCGATTTCTCTCCATGGATGTAGTTGTTAAGCTCGCCGGTTCCCTGGTACCCTTTCTCATCCGGGACCTCATCTGCAAGGTTGTTCAATATGGCCCCAATGGCTCCCATGGAGGTATTGTGATCGGGGATCAGCAGATCACCCTCTTTTGCATCCAGCAGTTCTTTGAATGCTCTCACCATTCCGATGTTGGAAGAGACCCCTCCCTGGAACATCACCGGGAACTTGATGGTCTTGCCCCTGCCCAGCGAACTGATGAAATTTCGTGCTACAGCAAAGCAAAGACCGGCCACGATATCGTGCACCGGGGTGGCGATCTGCTGCAGGTGTATCATGTCGCTCTTGGCAAATACACTGCAGCGCCCGGCGATCCTTGGAGGATGCTCCGATTTGAGCGATAACTCGCCAAACTCTTTCTCAATGGAAATTCCAATGCGGTTGGCCTGCTGGTCCAGGAACGATCCGGTTCCGGCGGCACATAGGGTATTCAGTTCGAAGTCAGACAGCCTGGAGGCATTGTTGTCCACCTCATCCATGAAGATCAGCTTGGAATCCTCACCTCCCATCTCAATGATTGTTCTTACCTGGGGATAGAGTTTGGACACAGAGGTGGATTGTGCCACTATTTCGTTCACATAGGTGCCACCCAGCAACTCGGCGGCCAGCTTCCCCCCGGTACCGGTAAAACTGAGATGTCCGAACTGCTCCTTTTCATAGGAGCTTTCCAGTTCGTCCAGGATCTCATTAAGTTTCTCAAAGGGTTTGCCGTGATTGTAATCATATCGGTCCAGAATGATCTTCCCGTCGCTATCCATAATGACGGTGTTGATGGAGATAGAACCGATATCAAATCCAAACAGGTAAGCTGGCTTCATGGTCGCTTCTTTTTTGGCTTAGAGGGTTATCCGCCGATTAATACGCAAAAAATCAAGCAATTAGCTCAAAAGGTCACACACACAAATCTTTGAAGTCAAAAACAAAATATAAAAAAATCGTGACTTCCCGGATTTTGGGAGTGGGCTACTGGTATTAAATAGAAGCATTCTAAATAATCCTTACTGAAGGGAGGCGAGATATTTCACCACTTTTCCACTGTCATTGGCGGCATCCACTTCGGAGTCTTTGTAGATCAGTTTTCCCTCCTTGTCAATAATAAAGGTCCAGCGCTGAATGGTGGTTTCTCTTTTCAGGTCGAACGATTTTCCCTTGATCTCACGGTTGATGGTTCCCCCTTCATTATGAGGCACATCGAAAATGGTGGCGAGTTTGCCCGATTCATCAGCGAGTAACGAAAAATTGAGCTTGTGTTCCATAGCAAAAAGCCACAGCGTTTCTGCATTGTCGCCCGATACTCCCACCACCTGCGCACCAACAGCTTCCAAGTCACCCTTCTGATCGCGGTAGCTGCAGGCCTGTGCGGTACAACCACCAGTAAAAGCTGCAGGATAGAAATAGACCACCATATAATCAGCTTTTTTAAGCTCCTTCTTCAGGGTCCACTTCACGTTATCCTGGTCTAATGTCGAAAAGTTGGGAACCTCTTCCCCCAGGGAAACCTGAGCCCCAATGTGGGCGGTCAGGCCCAGTATAAGTAGTGAGAGAACAAAGTATCTTTTCATAGCTTCGGGTCTTATAGTTCTGAAACAAATAGGCAGAGGTATTTGTTTCCTACAATTTACAACAATTTACTTTGGAATACCTTTTTGGTCCGGTTCCTTCCCGGCTACAACGACGATCCGGAGAATCTGGCTGTACTCAGAAAAGCCATATTAATCATCAGGCCGGATCGCATCCAGCTTAACACCCTCGACAGGCCTGGCCACGTCCATAACCTGTAGTAAAGCTATTACCTCTTCTATGACTACTACAGTTATTAAAACTCTTCCAAGGTTCATATCACATTATATTTCTGATAAAAACAGGAGAATTGTTTGTATAATGAACATATGTGCAATATTTTTGTAGAAAATATTTATACCAGAATCTCCGAATAGCATATTTGTAAATGAACCACCTCTTACTTCAGAATGCAGATATATTTTAAAAAATCATATGGTCAATACTCTAAAATGAAATGTAAATGAAAAAATATGATGTAATTATTATTGGGGCAGGTCCTGCCGGTGTAGTAACGGGATTAACCGTGAAAAAGCAAAATTCGAGTAAATCGGTTCTTATAATAACGGAAGAAGAAAAAGGACTAATTCCTTGTGGAATTCCTTATATTTTTCACCAGCTGGGTTCAGTGGAGAAAAATATGATGGGACTGAAACCGTTCAAAGACCTGGGGGGAGAAGTAATTGTCGATCCTGTTAATGAAGTCAACATTAAGGAGAAGTCAGTAGGCCTGAAATCAGGGAATATTTATCATTATGATAAACTTGTTTTTGCTACAGGTTCCAGACCAGTGAAAGCTAAATTCATTCGAGGTTATGATTTGAAGAATGTATTTTATATTGAAAAGAGCTACAGTTACATCCACAGGCTTTTCGAGGAATTGAAGAGTAAAAAGAATATTGTAATCATAGGTGGAGGGTTTATTGGTGCTGAAATGGCAGAACAGCTTTCATCACATCACGATAAACATATTACTTTAATTGAGAGTCAAAAATATTGTTTCTCTAAAGCATTTTCCGAAGAGTTAAGCAAAATAGCCACTGGACAGCTTAATAAAACTGCTATCAATATTCGTACTTCAACTTTAGCAGAAGAAATTGTTGGTAATAATAAGGGTTCTGTAGAAAAAGTAGTATTAAAAAATGGGGAAGAAATAGCTGCAGATGCTGTAATTATTTCGATAGGATACAAGCCAAATTCAGAACTTGCTGAAAAAGCCGGATTACCTTTAAACATGATGGGAGCAATCAAAGTAGATAGTTATGAACGCACTTCAGAAAAAGATGTTAGTGCTGTGGGTGATTGCTCTCAGACCATAGGCTTTCTAACCGGTCGCAGCGATCAAATTATGCTTGCTTCTACTGCAACTGCCGAAGCGCGAGTGTTGGGTTACAATTTATTCGGTGTTAAAATCAAAAAACTCTTCAGCGGAACATTGGGTATATTTTCAACCAAGATAAACGAATTGGCGATGGCTGCTGCCGGTATTGATGAAAGAAG
>JAGLPR010000450.1 GCA_023137255.1 Bacteroidales bacterium
AACGATACCGAAGATGGCCGGCACAGTTTAGTGGTTTCCATATCCCCGGATGAGGGAAAAACCTGGCCCCATACACGTCACCTGGAATTTGATAAACGAGACCTTAATATTGCCACACAGAGCTCTTACCCCTCCATTATTGAAGGCAAAGAGGGAGCGATTCATGTTATCTACAGCTACCACAGAAGAGATAGGAATGGCCAAGCCAACGAAACGATCAAATATGTAAGGATTGATGAGCAGTGGATCATGGAAGGAGATCAGTGACAGCCTTCTTAATCACCATTAAAAAGCCTTTCGATTACTATCATATTATCTAACGCATCCTGCAGAGGAGTGGGTACAGGAGTGTCATTGAGTACGGCCAGTGAAAACAGATCGCCCTGAATGGTATATTGATCGCAACTATCGAATACAATCTCTTCTTGCTGGTCCCCATGGCAGAGCCATATTTTTGCCGGTTTGTCCGCCATTGGATTGAATGGAAGTTCAAATTTAATGCTGCCTTCGGTCCCGAAAATCTCAACCTGCTGGTTATCGGGCATCAGGGTGGATGAGAAAAAGGCAGATGTGCCGTGCTCAAATTCCAATACTGCAGTAGCCAGTGTATCCGTTTTAAATTCCGGATGAACCTCTATGTTGGCATAGACTTTTTTAGGCTCTGCATTGAACAGAAACCGAGAGAGTGAGATTGGATAGCAACCAATATCCATTATGCTTCCGCCACCAAACTCCTTTTTATTCACTATACTTTCCGGATTATCTTCAAAAAAGGAGAAAGAGGATTGTATGGTTCTCATTTTACCGATCATTCCGCTTTCCACCAACTCTTTTGCCTTTAGCCACTGGGGATGGTGCCTGTACATAAAAGCTTCCATTACTTTCAACTCTGGATGTTTCAATGACTCATCCAATAGTCTGCGAGCTTCCTCGCTGCTTAAACCAACTGGTTTTTCTACCAGAACATGCTTCCCTGCCCGGATGGCTTTGATGGACCAGGGAACATGTAGATGATTTGGGAGGGGAATATATACCACATCAATTTCATGGTCCAAAAGCAATTCTTCATACGAACCATAGGCTCTGGGTATCTCAAATCGTTTAGCCACCTTTTCAGCAGCGTCTTTATTTCTGGAGGCTATGGCCTGAACATCACAGTATTCCCCCTTTATCATCGCAGGAATTACGTGTTCAGTACCTATAGAAGCAGTGCTTAATATGCCCCATTTTACTTTTGAATTCATCCTAAAGAGCGATTAACTTTTCCATCATTCTACGAATCATCTCATGGGTATAAGGACCCATATTGGGACCATACCATGACATCAGTCTGGATTCATATTCATCCAGGTGGTAATATTTTCCCGGGATAATATATCCCACATACGCACCGTTGAAACTGGTCACCAGAGCCCTGTATCCCTCGTTGTTCATTGCACTCTTATAATCTATTGCCAGTTCACCGCTGAAATCACTGGGAGTCGTTACCCAGATCAGATCACCAATCCTTGCGGCCTGGATATAGACATCACCGATGGGAGGAAACAGTTTTCCGCCAAGGGCAGGATTTAACCGCAATCCGTCAGATACACGGATATGAAATTCCGGCAGATCCATTCCCAAGGACAGGAAAGACAATCCAATGCTGTCCATGAGTTCTGTGTCGACCATGTATTTTAATACACTATCAGCCAGGGCTTCTCCAATATATCTTGACTTTTCAAATTTTTCACCTTCACTGCGTGGACTATGACTGCCTACACTTCCTGCAAAAAACA
>JAGLPR010000451.1 GCA_023137255.1 Bacteroidales bacterium
TTCGCTGCTCCAATGGCAAGCTGTCAAGAATACAGAGACTGATGGTGATCAATCCCTAAAACACCGATCCCGTTTTGTTTTCGTACTTTTAGTCGGGAAGCATCGTTATATTTAGAAGATGAAGAACGCAAGCGGAAAAACACATACTCACACTCTGTGGCTGCTTATTTGCCTTGGAATACTCCCTCTAGTGAATCAGGTAAATGTGCTGCATGCCCAGGAGATCACCACCGGGCTTGAGCCCACCTCAAGAATCCTTTTCATTTTTGATGCCTCCAACAGTATGGCGGGTCAATGGGACGGGGAGAGGAAAATTGATATGGCCCGGGAGGTTTTGTTTGAGATGTTAGACAGCCTGGAACAGTTGCCACATGTTGAGATGGCCCTCCGGGTGTACGGTCACCAGAGTCCGGTCCCCCCCCAGGATTGCAACGACACCAAACTGGAGGTCCCGTTCAGTCCCTCCAATGCATCCCGGATCAGACAGAAACTGAGGTTCATCAACCCGAAAGGGACCACCCCCATCGCCCATTCCCTTGAGCTGGCACCGGATGACTTCCCACCATGCACCAACTGCAGGAACATCATCCTGCTGATCACCGACGGGGTGGAGGCCTGTGAGGGGGATCCATGCGAAATATCCCTGAGGCTGCAGAAGAAGGGGATCATCCTGAGACCTTTCGTGATCGGGATCGGGAGTGATCCCGGGTTCAGGGAGACCTTCAACTGTATCGGGGACTATTATGATGCGCCCAACAAGCAGCGGTTCAGGGAAGCCCTCAAGGTGGTCATCACCCAGGCGCTCAATGCCACCAGCGCCCAGGTGAACCTGCTTGATACCCGGCACATGCCCACCGAAACCGATGTGAATGTCATCTTTTATGACCGCTTTTCGGGGGTGGTCCGCTACAACATGATCCACACCATCAACAGCAAAGGGAATCCGGACACCCTGACGCTGGATCACCTGAGCACCTACAACGTGCTGGCACAGACCATCCCGCCGGTGACCCTCGACGGAGTGAAACTGGTGACCGGCCGTCACAATACCATCGGGCTTGATGCCCCGCAGGGATACTTGCTGGTGCGTACGAACTGGGGGAAGGCTTATGACGATGAAAAGATCCTGGTGAAACTGGCCAATGATCCCAGAACCATCAATGTGCAGGAGATGGGTAACCTGGGCAAATATATTGTGGGCAAATACGACCTTGAGATCCCCATCTACCCGCTGATGATCGTGGAGGATGTGGAGATCCTTCAAAGTTTTACCACCACGGTGGAGATCCCGGCACCGGGTATTGTGACCTTCAATTCACAACAACCAGGAGCAGGCACACTCTATCAGCTGACCGCTGAGGGGGACCAGGTATGGGTGATGAACCTTCTGGAAAACAGTAAGAGTCAGGCTTTCCACCTCCAGCCGGGCAGCTACAGGGTGATCTTCAGGCGGGCTGACCTGAAATCCACCTCCTACAGCCTTGTGCATGATTTCAAAGTGGATCAGGGATCTTCCGAGACCATTAAATTCTATTAAACCTTTCTATGATCATTTCGTCTAACCAACAAAATCTTGCAGGAACATGCCGGAATGGGATGACAGGGAGATCTTAGAAGGAATAAAGATTCCGGGTAAGGAGGAAGTTGCATTCAACCAGCTTTTGCAAAAATACCAGGAGCGGTTATACTGGCACATCAGGAAGATTGTGATCGGTCACGACGATACCGACGATGTCCTGCAGAATACCATGATCAAGGTGTGGAAATCATTGCCGAACTTCCGTGCCGATTCCGGTCTCTTTACATGGCTTTATCGCATAGCCACCAATGAAGCACTCACATTCCTGAAGCAAAAGAAGAAAAGGACCTTTGCCCCCTGGTTGGAGGTGGAGCAAAAAATGAGTGAAACGCTGGAATCAGATCCATGGTTCAACGGCGATGAGATCCAGCTGAAATTACAACAGGCCATACTTAAATTACCGGACAAACAGAGAATTGTATTTAATATGAAATATTTTGATGAAATGAAATATGATGATATGTCCAAAATTCTTGAAACATCTGTCGGAGCATTAAAGGCTTCATATCATCATGCTGTAAAGAAAATTGAGAAATATTTTAAGGAAGATTAAACTATTAAAATCTTTGTAAGTCAAAAAGACAGGGGAAACAAATTTAGGGGAAATTAACAATGAATAATTTTAACAAGAAATTGGAAAAGTTAAAGGGAAATATAAATCCATTTTCTGTTCCAAAAGGATATTTTGAAAACTTTCCAAC
>JAGLPR010000452.1 GCA_023137255.1 Bacteroidales bacterium
CCGCTGTTACCGCCTGTTACAACTATAATTTTCCCTGTTAATTCAGGCATATGCTCTGTGGTCCACCTTAAATCTTTCATTAGAATATATTAGATTAAAAAAGACTAACACATGGTCCTCCAAAAAGTTCTTTCATCCATTTGCCCTTCCATGCTTTTGAGCCTTTCTGCGCTTGATATTGAACGGATTAATGCTGAACTTTAATGTTATTTATTGAAAATTAACCCTAATCTATCAATTATGAAATCGGCTATTTTCACAAGAACACTTTTGCTTATTACAGCATTGCTCTTTTCCATCTTGACGTGTTATGGGCAAAACGATACATCTGAACCGGTAGTGGGAAAATGGACAAAACTTTTTAATGAGAGATCAGTCACATTTACTATTTCATCTGATAATAAATATCAGGTGGAGTTTGCCGGTGATGCCGAGATAGACGTATGGGGCAGTTATGTGATCTCCGGAACTCAAATCACTTTCAATGATGAAGGTGGGGATTATAGTTCGGATGAAGCGGGAGTATATGAATTCAAGGTGAGCGATACATCCTTAACATTTACTCAGGTAGATGATCCTGTATATGGCAGAAGCATACTTTTAGAGGGCAGTTGGTCAAAGGCCAAGGATGCTGAGAAGTAAATTATTAAGCCAGTACTGCTGAAATTTACCTGTAAAAGATCCATTCCTTTTCACTGGAAAGATCATTGTTGAAGCAATACCCCTCTTCGTCAAATGCCTTGAGGTATTCCGGGTTATTGATCCTGTTTTGAATGATAAAGCGCAGCATCATTCCCCTGGCTTTCTTGGCATAGATGGTGACGTTTCTGAATCCTGCTCCGTCTGATTCTTTAAAGACAGGGGTGATTATTTGGTAGGGCAAAGTTCGCGGCTGGATCGATTTGAAATATTCGTTTGAAGCCAGGTTGACCAATACCCGGGTGGTTTGCATGCCAGTAGCTTCTGCGATTTCTTTTGGGATAAAAGCTTTCCAGAATTCATACAGATTGCTGCCTTCTGCATTATGCATTTTTGCCCCCATCTCAAGCCGGTAGGGAAGGATCAGGTCAAGGGGCCTTAATACTCCGTATAATCCTGAGAGTATGCGAACGTGCTTCTGGGAAAACAGGAGTTCCTCTTCACTTAGCGACCTTGCCTGTATTCCATTAAAAACTTCACCTGAGAATGCCAGAATGGCTTGTTGAGCTTCTTCGGCAGAATAGGAACTATGCCAGGCGGCATATCTTTCAAAAGTCAGTGTTGCCAATTTATCGCTCACAGTCATCAGGCTTTTCAGCTGAGAAATGGAATACTGCCGAAGCTGATCCACAAGTTCTTCAGCTTGTTCAAGGTATTTCGAGTAACTATGGCGTTCCGTTACTCCGTGTGGAGAAGTGTCTATGGTTTTAGCCGGTCCGAGTATGGTGAGCATGGGGCGATTGAATGGTCGATCAAAGATATGCTCTATGCTGGAAGTTAAAGCCAACATTGCTTAAGTTTACTGATAAAAATGACTCATTTTCAGCATTTGCCAATTAAGGGTAATTTGAAAATCGTCTATTTGAGCACCCTTGTTCTTATCGTTTTGTTCTCCGCGCTTTCTGTTACAGGCATCGTATTTCATAAGGAGCTGTATCCGGATGAAGCTCTGTGGATCACATTTTTACCCAATGATGTAGTGAACTTATTGATGGGCTTGCCCATGATATCCTTTTCCCTGATCCTGACCAGAAGACAGAAACTTTTGGGTTTGTTGTGTTTCCCGGGGGCCTTGTTTTACTGCACCTACATATACGCTACTTATCTGCTGGGATTGCCCTTCAGTGTACTTTTTATTCCCTACCTCTTTGTGGTTGCCCTGAGTATTTACACCCTCATCGGGCTCATCGCAAGCATTGATGTTCAAGGGGTTTGTCAGCAGCTTGAGGGACATGTTCCCGTCAGGAGTGCCGGAATCATCCTCTTGGGTATTGCCATACTGCTGGTGGCTTATCAAATCTATGCCATGACCGTTTCCGTGATTCAGAAGGAAAGCCCGGATCAGGTAGCCATTGCTCAATGGATAGTTGATTTCGTCATTGCAGCGCCTCCTGTTATGATCATCGGCATTTTAATGATCCGGCGAAAAGCTTTCGGCTATGCTCTTGGGATGAGCCTGTTGTTCTTATTAAGTGCATTGTTTTTCAGCCTGGTACCCTTCATGATCATTAAGGCAGTACTCTCAAACACTCAGGTCAGTGTCGTGGATATTATCGTTGTGGGCATTTCCAGTTTGATTTGTATCATACCCTTTGGTCTGTTTGTAAAAGGCCTTAAAGAATCGGCAAGTACCCCATAGGAATATTACCTGGCAGCTAACATCATTCTGCCGGCACAGGCGATCGTTTAAGTCTGGAATAATTAACTAAGGCCCCTTTTTATAATTCTCGTCCCTGAAGAACAGTTGACCCTTGGTGAGCCAGGAGATTCCGAATGAAAGCAGCACAAGGGATTCCAGCCAGAAGACCGGGTCGAGGTGTTTCAGGCCGGGGTAAAGATTTTTCAGGATCCACAGGTAGACAATGATCAGGAGAAGTGACGCCGTCATAATGCTACCGCAGATGTAATAGACCACGTTCCGTTTCTTCTTCTGGCGCCCCATGAACTTTTTTTCACCGGTCACTCTGTCCATATGTGTCTTGGGGAAAAGGAACAGAGAGTACACGATCAGGATGATGAAATACAATAGCGCACTCAGGTTGTGCAGCTTGCCCAGCAGGGGATTCTGCGCTGATACCGGGACCAGGCATGGCTGGTCGGGAGTGCTGATGGTGCAGGGCAGGAAGGC
>JAGLPR010000453.1 GCA_023137255.1 Bacteroidales bacterium
AATATCTTTAAGAATTTCTGTATCGGAAAATAGGGCGATTTGCATTAATTTGATCAAAATTCGCTTAAAATCTCTGTACAAGAAACTCAAATCTGCAATGTGATTTCTCTGTGATAATAAATGACTATGTTTGGAAATATTTTAAGTGTTATTTAACATGTAATCTTGATTAATTGTGTTTATTTCAGCCTGACCTGATTGTATAACCAAAGAAGCGGATAAATGAATAAGAAAGACCGAGAGCCCTTGGCAATAATAGGTGTCGGGTGCAGGTTTCCGGGCAATGTGAGCACACCGGAAGAGTTTTGGGATTTGATCATTAGCGGGGGTGATGGCCTTACAGATATCCCAGCAGATCGCTGGAATGCCGATGCCAAATATGCTGCCGATTTCAAAACTGCCGGCAAGATCAGTGTCAGGCGGGGCGGATTTATCAAGGATATTGACAAATTTGATGCATCCTTCTTTGGCATCTCTCCTCTGGAGGCCTCTCGCATGGATCCCCAGCAAAGGATGGTGCTCGAGCTTTCGTACAGGGCCATTGAGGATGCCGGCCTTACGTTTAAACAGCTGGATGGTTCACGCACAGCGGTATTTGTCGGTATCTCTTCACATGACTATGGTGACATACAAAATTCCCCGCTTGAACAGATCAATATTGGAGCACATACCAACCTGGGATCAGCACTTTGTATTACTGCCAACAGGATTTCATATTTTTATAATCTAAAGGGACCCAGCATGGCCCTGGATACAGCATGTTCATCCTCACTAAATGCAGTTCACCTTGCATGCCGGAGCATATGGGAAAATGATGCCAACCTTGCCTTCGCAGGAGGTACCAATGCCATTCTGAAACCCGAACCCCAGATGGGATTTTCAAAAGGAGGTTTTCTTTCTCCCGATGGTATTTGCTATGCCTTTGATTCACGCGCTAATGGTTATATCCGAAGTGAGGGAGCCGGGGTGATCATTATCAAATCCCTTTCCCGAGCTAAGGAGGATGGAGACAGGATCTATGCCACCATCAGGGGATCCGGAGTGAACCAGGATGGTGCCACAAAAGGGATATCTGTTCCCAGTGGTGATGCCCAGCAGGAGATGATCAAAATGGCATACGACGATGCAGGTGTTGATACGCGGCAGGTAAAGTATGTGGAAGCCCATGGAACGGGCACCTTTGTGGGTGATCCCATTGAAGCAAAGTCCATTGGAAAGATCGTGGGAAATAACCGAGAAGACTATTGCTATATCGGTTCCGTAAAATCCAATATCGGGCACCTGGAGCCTGCTTCGGGTATTGCAGGGATCATCAAACTGGCCCTGGCCATGGAAAACAGGGTCATTCCACCCAACATACACTTCAACAAACCGAATCCGAACATCCCTTTCGATGAATTGAAACTCAGGGTTCCGGTGAAACCGGTGAAATGGGATGGCGAAGAGAATGGAAGTGTGTATGGTGGTGTCAATAATTTTGGTTTTGGAGGTGCCAATGTACACGTGGTGCTGGAAGGCCTGCCCAAAGAAATAGTGGTAAAAAGAGTGACCAAAGAAAGGCTTCAGATTTGCACACTCTCAGCCAGGGATCCACAGGCCTTGAAGGAGTTGGTTGAGTTATACATCAGTTATTTCAGGGATCAAACAATCACAGCAAGCCTGGAAGATATCTGCTATTCATCCTCGGTTCGCAGGACCCATCACAGCAACCGGTTATCAGTGGTGGGGGGAACCAAAGAGGAGATGGCAGAGCATCTCCAGAAATATCTTGACGGGAAGACGATCAGTGAGATCTCTGAAGGAAAAGGCAATGAATCCAGGGACAAAGTAGCTTTTGTTTTCTCAGGACAGGGACCCCAGTGGTGGGCCATGGGAAGGCAGCTCCTGGAAAATGAACCCCTTTTCCGGGAAACCATAGAAAAACTGGATAAACTACTTGCTAAACACGCTGATTGGTCACTGATCGAAGAACTCACCAGGGATGAGGAGTCCTCCCGAATCAGTGAAACCAATATCGCACAGCCTGCCATCTTTTCCTTACAGCTTGCCCTTTTTGAGATGTGGAAGGCGCTTGGAATTCAACCTTCTGCAGTGGTAGGGCACAGTATCGGGGAAGTGCCTGCAGCATACGCTTCAGGAGCCCTCACATTGGAACAGGCTGTACTGCTCATCTTCCACAGAAGCCGCGTCCAGTTTAAGGCAACAGATAAGGGAAGGATGCTGGCAGCTGGATTAACCACTGCAGAGG
>JAGLPR010000454.1 GCA_023137255.1 Bacteroidales bacterium
CTGTTTGGTAACCATGATATTGGCATTGCCCTTCAGGCTCCAGTTGGTGCTGCTGTTGTCCTCCTGGTAGCCGAAGATATCCCCCTGGATGCGATAGTTGTAAAGCGATCCCCCATCGTCAGTCTGTCTAAGAGCCATAAAGCTCAGGTCGATTCCCAGTACCAGGTGATCGGCCACAAAATACCCTGCCTTGGGCATAAGATTCAGATTCAGGAATTTATTCGGACTTGTGTCCTCCGAATCATCACTCTTTGTGGTGCGTGTCCCAAATCCAAGGTTCATGGGAGTCAGATAATATAACCCGACTTTCCCGGCCTGTAGAGATCGCCAATGATAAAGTTGCCCTGTTGTGTCTGGGCATTCGTGGTCTCAAAACAGAGAGCCATCAGAACTGTAGTCAGAAGGAGTGCGGTAGTCTTCATAGGTGTATGGATTAAGGTTCAAAACGAAAGTGTAAAGGTGGTATGCTCCCCTTGAGCGGAACTGACCCGGATGGAGCCGTCATGCATCTGCATCACCTGGCGGGCCAGGCTCAGGCCAATTCCCGAACCCTCTTTCCGGGTGGTAAAAAAGGGAGTGAATATATTATCAAGTATCTCCTCGGGAATGCCCCTGCCGTTGTCGGTCACCTCAATGGAGACCCGGTCTCCGGAGCTGAAGGCTTTGCACTGGATCTCGGGGCTCTTCACCCCTTCAAGCGCAAATATTGAATTCTTCACCAGGTTAATCAGGGTCTGTTCAATCAATTTCTCATCGGCCAGGAGCTGAAGTCCCGAAGGAGAAACCTCCAGGGTAAGCTTCACTCCGGCATGGTCCAATTCGTCTGACAGTAAAGAGACAATGTGGTTCAGCATCTCAGAAACCCGGATGGTGGAACAGTCAGGTTCGCCGATGTCGGTAAAGCTCTTGTAGGTATTGATGAAATCGGTGAGACCACCGCTCCTTTTAATCATGGTCCTTAAGCCAAGAACCGTGCGGTCGATCACCTCATCGTCAATCTCTTTGGCTGACTTCTGGGCCTCTCCATCGTGAAACAGATCAAAGAGGCTGGTGGACAACAGGTGCAGGGGAACCACCGAGTTGGTGATTTCGTGGTTCAGCACCCTGATCAGCTTTTGCCACGCCTCCACTTCGCTCCGGTCCATCTCCCTGGTAATGTCCAGCAGTGAATAAATCTTCACCGGCGTTCCCTCGAGGTGCATCTCTGAGGCCTTCACGGCCAGCTGGACCATTTTTCGATCTGCTACAATCTTCACCTGGTGATCGCTGACATCGCCGGCGGCCACTGTTTCAGCAAAACCGGGATGAATTTCCCTGAGTTCCGACAACTTGTTCAGGCTTTCCACACCCAGAATTTGCAGTGCAGCGTCATTGATCAGACTGATTTTTCCATCCTCCGTCACAGCCATCATGCCCGAAGCCGAGCATTTAAGAGCCTCACGGAAAAACTGGTTCTCCACCTCCTTTTCGATTCTCACCAGCCTGAAATTACGGGTGATCTCGTTGAACGAAGAATAGAGCTTTCCAAAATAGCGGTCCGCCTTCTGATCGTTAAAAAACTGAGAGGTATCCTGGCTTCTCAATCCCTCCATGAATTTACGCACATCACGGTGGATCCGGTTCATATAGAAATTGAGAAAAAGAATCTGACCCGCCCAGAGCATCATCAGCCCAACAGTGGTCATCTTCAAAAACTCCGCCCGGAACGATATTGCGATCAGCATTCCCACCGTGGCAATCAATATGATCTGAGCAAATACAAGGATGCTAAACCGATTTAATACCATGTTTTCTCATTTTATTGTACAATGTGGTTCTGTTGATCCCCATCTTCTGTGCTGTTAGCTTCTTATTGTAGTCAAAGGCTTTCAGCGCTTTCCCGATCAGCTTCTTCTCATTCTCTTCAAGATTGAACTCCTCCACCCCGTTCCGGGGCCCACCCACTCCCGGGTGGATCACAAAGTCGGCCGGCTTCAAAGTCGGCCCCTCTGAAAGGAGCACTGCTTTCTCAATCACATTCCGCAGCTCCCTGATGTTCCCTCTCCAGGGATACTTCGATAACTGGTGCAAGGCCAGTTTGCTCACTTTCAGACCTGGTCTGTTGTACTTCACTGCAAATCTTTCGGCGAAGAAGGCCGATAGCCGGGGAATATCCTCCTGCCGCT
>JAGLPR010000455.1 GCA_023137255.1 Bacteroidales bacterium
TCTTCCACCGAGCCATTTGTGGTAAGGGATGTACTGCCATCATCATTGCTTACGGTTCGCTCCATGTAATTATCCCGTTCGCTGAAGTAGTTGGAGAAAGCCAGGGTGGTGTTAGAGTAGAACTTATTGGTCCACTGACGCGACCATTTGGCACTGGTTCCCCAGTTTCCCCAGTTTAACACATCCACCCGGTTTATATTGTAGTTATCGTTGATTCCACTGAACCTGCCGGTGCGGGTGGCTGCATTGGCTGTTTTGTCGAGCACATCCTTTCCGTTGTAGAAACTCAGGGTGAGAATGTCCTTCTGGTTCGGTTTGTAGGTAGCTTTTGCATTCAGATCGTAGAAATAAAATTTGGGCTCGGTGGAGAAGCGGGCAAACCGTCCGCCCATGGCATCGGTCTCCGTGGAGCTGTTGTACATCTCATTGATTTTATTGTATAATCCACTCTGAATGAAGTCGGTATAGGATCTTCTTCCTGATACAAACAGGTTGAGTTTTTCAGAGACTGGAAGCTCCAGGTGAGCACTACCGCTTAAAGCGGAAACGCTTATTCCCCCGGAAATTTTATTGGTATTACCGGTTTTCCCTGTGAGTTCCATGACACTCGATATTTTACTTCCGTATTTGGATTCAAAACCGCCCTTATATAGTTGTACATCTTTGATGGCATCGGCATTGAATGCACTCAGGAAACCGTAGAAATGGTCCACATGGTATACTGTAAATCCATCCAGCAGGATCAGGTTCTGGTCTGGTGTCCCCCCCCTTACATATAGTCCGGATGAGGTCTCGTTGCCGCTGCTGACTCCTGGCATAAGCTGGAGGGTTCTGAATATGTCCTTCTCGCCCAGGTTGGGAAGGATATCGATCTGAGCGGGCCGGAGTGAAATCTGGCTGGTCTTCTCAGCGTAAGTAACCAGTTTCTTTTCTTCACCCACGATCATGACCTCCTCGATGCGATAGTCCACGGGACGCATATAAACTAGCATATCCTGTTCGGCTGTTTCCGGATGCAACTGAATTTTCCGGGTCTCATATCCAAGGAAATTGAATATGAGGGTGGAGGTGTCGCTTGGGACCTCCATCAGGATAAAATGGCCGTCCACATTGGCGATGGAACCGGAGGGTTGTCCCATGATGGAGGAGGTGGCATAGGGCAGCGTTTCATTGGTGTTTTTATCGTAGATCCACCCTGAGACATTGATATTTTGCCTGGTGGAGGCCACATACTCCACTTCCTCTTCCACATAAGGATAAATATGGACGGTCGCATTCTCGATGTGAAAATCAAGGTTTGTGCCTTTCAACAGGGCCTTCATGGAAGTTTCCAGGTCCAGCCCCTTGATATTCATGCTTTTGATCTCAACACCCTGAATCTCCTCTCGCTCAAATACAAAATCAATATTGTAGTTCATGGAAAGATCAAGCAGGAGCAGCTCCAATGTTTTGTCATCATAGAACTCTCGGATATAAATGGTTTTTTCCTGTGCCAGCAAGGGTGAGAGGATAGGTGTGAGCAAGGTGAATAGCAGGGTAAAGAGTGTCCCTGCATATATTTTTTTCATAGACTTGGGCTTCTATTTGGTAAGTAATGGGAGGTTTGATTCTAAATTCTGCTTCAGGTTTAATGGTAGACCGCGCAATGTAGTAACCACCCTACTTAAAAAATGTTAAAATATTTTAATAGAGCATAAGAGCAGGATTCCCCGTTACCAATGCAACAGGGGATTCTGCGAATCAACCTAATCCCCAAAAAATATCTTTGGTTTTTGTATTAAGTATCCAGGTAGTTACACTGA
>JAGLPR010000456.1 GCA_023137255.1 Bacteroidales bacterium
TCCGACTTTCAGTTTTGCCAGGATACTCTTCTTCTCCTTTTTCTTATCTTTTCCCGCTGATTTCTTTTTAGATTTCTTTTTAGCCATGATTTTATGAATTAACGTAATAAGGATAATCAAACGAAAGTTAAATTTTTTATTGCACTTAATTATATCTAAAGCACTTCTTTACCAAACTTAACATTGTCTGAAATCCGCGAAACTCAAAAATCGGGGATTCCAACTCTCTCTTACCCTTTTCTTCAAATTCATCGATGAATCGGCCTGTTTCATCGAAAATATTTTCTTCCGGGAGAGAATTTCATAAATTGAAGCGCTATGAAGGACCGCTCCCGGAAAAGGAAACGATCCAGGTCGAATCTCACTGACCTGATGATCTTCAGGAATCGCTGGTGGCAGCACCTTATCTTCTGGGGTGTGGCAGTGGCGATCCTGTTTAATATCTTCAAATCTTCCGGATCGCTGGAGAAAATTGATGTGATCTATACCCTGATCTTTGTGATGCCCGTGGTGGCAGTGGTTTATTTGAACCTCTACCTGGCCATTCCCAGGTTTCTCAGAAAGGAGAGGTACATCATATATGCGATTGCGGCCCTTGTGCTCATGGGGGGCGGAGCACTGTTCCTCTATTTCCTGTTCGACAGCTGGATCGACCTGGTGCTGCCCGGATACTACTTCATCTCGTACTACAGCGTACCCACTTTGATGCTCTATACCGGAAGTTTTTTGATGCTGACCACCCTGCTGAAGCTCTCCCGGAGCTGGTTTATGCTCCTTCGGGTGGAGCGGATGACCACCACCCACCAGTTACAGTCGCTCCAGTCACAGATCAATCCCCATTTCCTGCTGAACAGCCTGCAGACCATCTACGCACTCTCTCTGGAGAAGTCGGAACGCTCTCCTGAAGTGATCCTTCAGCTTTCTGAGGTCCTGAAATACAACCTTTATGAGACCGGTCAATCCACGGTAAAACTGGAAAAAGAGATCCGGATGATCAGCGACTACGTGGAGATGTACCGGCACAGGGTGGATCGTGACAAAACTGAAATAAAAATGGAAGTGAACGGGGAACCGGGTGAACTGGCAATCGCACCCATGCTGCTGCTCCCGTTTATTGAAAATGGTTTTAAACACGGACTCCGGGGTGATCCGGGCAATACGTTTGTTCATATCATGATGGAAATCGCCGGACCGGAGCTTCGGTTCCGGGTTCATAACGGCCATGGAACAAGCGATGAAGTGGACCTGGACCCTAAAAAAGGGATCGGGATCGAAAATACCAGGCAGCGGCTTGAATTGCTCTACCCCGGGAAACACCAGCTTAATATTGATGAAAAAGAACATACATTTACGGTGAACCTCACCATTGAACTGAATCAGTAAATATGGCTACCTGCATCATCATAGACGACGAACCGCTCTCCAGGGATGTGCTCCGAAAGTACATCGATGAGGTCACCGACCTTGAGATTGTGGCCGAGTGTTCCGACGCCATTGAAGCCACCCACCAATTGAATAAAACCCGGATCGATATCCTCTTCCTGGATATCAATATGCCTGGCCTCTCCGGGATCTCGTTTGCCC
>JAGLPR010000457.1 GCA_023137255.1 Bacteroidales bacterium
ATGAAATCCCAGATTGCCAATGCCTTTTCCTTGTCCGTCTTACAACCCCGGGTAACCTCAAGGGCAATGGTCTCCGTGTCGAACCAGTCGTATAAGCCGTTCACAGTGATACGGGGATTAACAAGCGGTGAATCGCCCAGATTCTCAATGATGATTGTCTCGTTGACAGGGTCACGGCTGCCATCGACCTCAATCTCGTAGGTATAATCATTAACAACAATTATCTGAGAATACTCTTTGATCTGGCCAGAGGCCGTAAAAACACCCAGATACAGCATTGCCAGAATTTGTAGCAAACCAATTTTTTTCATAATAAGTTATGATCTAATTTTGGGTGAACTATTTAAAAATGGTCTTTTCATATTCTGCCTGCAAAGAGGGAAGGTCGAGTTCGCCGGCCAATCCTTCATGAACGATCAGGCGGTACCTCAGAATGGTGGGGTGGTCCGTAGCGATCTTCACCCTGTCTCTTCCGGGAAACACAATATTCTGCATGGAAGTTTTCTGTCTCAGGATCCAGGGGGCCGGGTAATTGGGTGTGGATGGGTGGCCACAGATGGTCAGGCCACTTACCTCATCTGGAGTACCAAAAGATCCTGAGAAATCCATCCAGGGACCAGCGATAACCTGGAGCGTTTGCGGCTCCACAGCTCCCTGAGAGGAGGTGAAAACCAGGTCATCCGGTAGTTTGATACGGGCACAAAGTCCACCATACCCTTTTTCATCATCAGAACCACCCAGGCTTATCCCCGGGATCACTGCCTGAAGCGATATTTCGAAATCAATCGCACGGACACCTGCTGTCAAAGGATGAACCGTGATGTTGGTTTTTTCCTTCATAAAGACCTTCCCGTTCTCCAACAGCGCAGATCTCCATGCCACTTCCAGGTCAAGGGTGGCTTTGGCCTGTTTGGTGCCCGTATGAACGTCAGTTACTTCATGGGTGACGTCTTTCATGATCCAGTCATCCCCGAGGCTTATGCTGTCAAGGTAAACCTGGTGCCACGACCAGAAAATCCCCCTGTGGTATGGATGGTCCAGGGGAAATTCTTCGGTTAGAGTATCCCCATTCAGGGCATAAAGGGGGTGAAAATAATTGTTGCATACATATTCCCCGGTCAGGGTTTTCGGCTCTTTCCGGTAGTAAAATACCGGGTTCCCTTTTTCAGTCAGGGTAACACCGTAGTCATTCTGTTCAAAGCGGAAAGATGAGTTCTCCCTGTAATTTTGACCACAGGCAGTTAGGGCAGCAAACAGGACGCATAATACCGGCTTTTTCGATAGTTGAATAACAGGGTTCATATTGAATCCGGTTTCAGTCCCATGACAGACAGATGTTATACTATCCTGCGATTGACTGGATCCCACTCCACCCTGCGCTTCTCCAGGTAGGATTTATTTGCCATCACGCAGGCCACACCCTCCTCAAAAGCACGTTCAATGTTGGCACTTGTCTGGCCACCATTTCGTATAGCATCGACCCACTCTTTGATATGCAAATGGGTGACATCAACATTTCTGCCATTGATATAGGTGGTGGTTAATCCCCTGGAAGCATAATACTTCTCTGTTGCAGAAGTTATGGCATCAACATCTCCTCCCGAACCCGGATTAATGGAGATCATTGGTCCGGATGAATCAATAATACCCTGGTCAAGTTGCTCTCTGTATTGTGTTGAGTCCCTATCAGCCGTAATACTCAGGGATCCCCCCAGTTCCATGGAGGCATCGTGTCCGTTGAATACCCGCCCTCTTTGCCGGCTTGATGCCAGATTGGCGCTGTAGTTTAGCGTCATCTCTCTTTCAGGATATTCAAAGGTAGCATGCAACACATCAGGGATCTCCCGGTTGTCTTTCCAATAGTAGATGCCGCCTGAGGCTACAGCAGATGCTGGGATACCAATTCTTAACAGCTGGTTTACAGCATCGAATTCATGGGTGAATAACTGACCGATCATTCCCATATCGTAATCGAACCATTTGGTCCAGTTATAGTAGCGGTCAGTTGTAAAAGGTTTGTAGGGTCGTGAACCGAGCCACTGGAGCCAGTCTATGGATTTTTCATCCCCGGGTTTTGGATTGCCATCACTGTCAAGATGCCTTATCCACGCCCCACTGGCTGTATTCCGGTTGGTTGTTGTCTCGACCAGGGTTATCTTTCCGAGGATATCTCTCTTAATGATCTCCTTGGCTTGCTGGAAAACAACATTCTGGGTTATCTGATGCCCCAATTGAAATACACGGTCACTATTTCTTACGGTATCATATACTTCATAAAGCTCTTCCTCGGTTATGGCAAAGCTTTTTTCACAATAGACATGCTTTCCTGCTTTGACAGCCTCACTGGTAACATGCGCATGATGATGATCAGGGGTTGCAATAATTACCGCATCAATATCTTTATCATTGAGCATATCCTGATAAGAGAGGTATCGTTTAGCGGGTAGATTCTGTCCGGAAAACCCTCCCGGACGAACATCATTAGCTGCAGTAGCGAGCCCCCTTTCAGCATGCATATCATATACATCGCAAATACCCGTAATGGCAACATTCAGATCTTCCTGTTCCAGCCATTCAGCCAGGGTGCCATCCTCTTCCTTGCTTTTCACCTTATCCGGATGCATGAAACCAAGAGAATTGGACAATTGATTGGCCCGGCTCCCAAAGCCGATAAAACCTACCCGAAGCAGATCTCCCTTTTTCCCTGAAGAGACCGTGAGGACCCTGGGTGCTTTTAGATCTTCCAGTCCAAGTTCTTTGATGACCCTGGCTCTTTTATCCAGGTCAAAATTTATTTTCCGAAAAGCTTCAAAGGTGAAAAAACCCAATACAGGTATTCCGGCTAAAGCCTTGAGTAAGGTTCTACGGCTCAAGGATTTTTTTTCATTCTTAGCCTTTTGTTCTTCTGTCATTTTTCTATTCCTCCTTTTTGGTTTTGGATTTTAAAAATCGTGTAATATACCTATCCAGTCCAAACTCTGAACCGGAAGGAAAGACTGCCAGAACTAGCAGTGCCGCAGCTTCGATCAGTGTTTTACTGACAATCAGGTAGTTTCCTTCGGAAGGTAAATTGTAAGTCAGCCCAAGTAACGGCGGGTTATTTAAATAATATACAAATAAAAGGGCAGCACCTGCAATAGCAGCCAGCCTTGTAAAAAGCCCCAGAATTAATCCTAATCCGATGGCGATCAATCCCCATGTATTCACAAAATCGACCACCTGTAAAACGCCACTATTTGAAATGATCCATTCGGAAAATCCTGATAATATCCACTGAGATTCCTTTAAAAACAGGGCTGATGACCAGTTTGGAATAAGCAATTTTGAAA
>JAGLPR010000458.1 GCA_023137255.1 Bacteroidales bacterium
TACAACGGGGTGATGTCGGGATTGTCCCTGGAGGGTACGCTGTTTTTCTATCCCAATACTCTGCAGCATGATGGAGAGGCAAAATTTAATATGGGCGTCAATGGCCGTTCACCCTGGTTCAGCTGCTCCTGTTGTCCCTCCAACCTCTCCAGGTTTGTACCTTCGGTGGCCGGCTATGCCTATGCAACCCGTGGGGAGGATCTCTATGTGAACCTGTTTATGAACAGCGAAGTTTCGGTCCGGACCGCAGGAGGGTTGCTGACCATTGCACAACACTCCAACTATCCATGGGAAGGGAGCATTGAACTTGATTTTCTAAACGATAAAGCGGTGGAGGCCAACCTCTATATCCGGATTCCGGGATGGGCATTGAACACCCCGGTTCCTTCGGACCTTTTCCATTTTGCCGACAGGCAGGATTCGCAGCCATTGTTGAGTGTGAATGGCAGCGAGGTAAAGATCGAAACAGACAAGGGATACGCGGTTCTGAGAGGCAAGTGGAAGAGAGGGGACCGGATCAGGGTGGATCTGCCCATGGAGGAGAGGAAGGTCGCCGCCCATGAAAAGGTTGTTGCCAAAACCGGACTGCTGGCGGTGCAGTATGGTCCAGTGGTCTACTGTGCCGAGGAGATCGATAATCAGGTGGATGTGCTGGAAGCTGAGATCAGCTTCAATTTACCCTTTGAGGCCCGGTACACTCCTGGTCTCCTGGAGGGAGTGAATATCCTTGAAGGGGAGGAGCTAACCCTGATTCCCTATTATGCATGGGCCAACCGCGAGGTGGGTAAAATGAATGTATGGTTCAATCAAAAACAATAAGCATATGAGACATTTTTATAGTATCGCGACTCTTGCCGGACTCTTGTGTATGACAGGTTGTCTGAACAGGACACCTGATCAGGCAGACAGCAAACCCAACATCATTTTCATCCTGGCCGATGACCTGGGTTACGGAGACCTGGGGTGTTATGGCCAGGAACTTATCGAAACGCCGAACATAGATCTCCTTGCTGCCAACGGGATGAAGTTTACACAGCACTATTCCGGTTCACCGGTCTGTGCACCCTCCCGATGTGTGCTGCTTACAGGATTGCACAGCGGCCATGCTTACATCCGTGGAAATGATGAATGGGGTGATCGGGGAGAGGTATGGGATTACCGTGCCATGATCGCCGATTCCACCCTGGAGGGGCAGAGGCCTTTGCCTGCCGGTACAACCACCATAGGAACGTTGTTGCAGGCCCAAGGCTACCGGACCGGAATGGTTGGAAAATGGGGATTGGGAGCCCCCCATACGGAAGGCATTCCCAACCGCCAGGGTTTTGATTTCTTCTGTGGATACAACTGTCAGCGCCAGGCCCATACCTACTACCCGGTGCACCTCTATCTGAATGAGAACAGACTTTCGCTGGATAACGATACAGTGGCACCCCATGCAAGCCTGGAACCAGGTGTGGATCTGTATGATCAGGAGAGTTATGCCGATTTCAATCTTTCTGAATATGCCCCGGATGTAATGTTCTCTGAGATGATCAGGTTTATGGAAGGTGGTGGGGAGGAACCATTTTTCCTCTACTGGGCCTCACCCATTCCCCATCTTGCTCTCCAGGCTCCTGCCCGGTGGGTTGATTATTATGTGGAGAAATTTGGTGATGAAGAACCCTATTCGGGAGATAACGGTTACTTCCCCACCAGGTATCCCCACGCCACCTATGCAGCGATGATCTCCTACCTGGATGAGCGGATCGGACAAATGATCCAAAAACTGAAAGAGGAGGGGATGTATGAAAACACATTGATTATCTTCTCATCCGATAACGGTCCCACTTTCAGTGGAGGCACAGATTCACCCTGGTTCAATTCAGGAGGTCCTTTTAAATCGGAGAGAGGATGGGCCAAAGCGTTTCTGCATGAAGGGGGCATCCGGGTTCCAATGATCGCCAGCTGGCCAGGGAAAATTGCTTCGGGAACAGAATCGGATCATCTCTCAGCATTCTGGGATCTGTTGCCCACACTTTGTGATGCAGCCGGAGCCGGTGTTCCGGATGACCTGGATGGGATTAGCTATTTGCCAGAGCTTCTGGGAACTGGTGAACAGGAGAAACACCCCTATCTCTACTGGGAGTTTCCGTCGTACGGGGGACAACAGGCGATCAGACTGGATAAATGGAAGGCGATAAGGAAGAACATTCAACAAGGAAATCTGGAGATGGAGCTATACAACCTGGAAGAGGATTTGCAGGAGCTGCACAATGTGGCTGGCGAGCAGCCAGAAGTAATCCGGAAGCTGGAGCTTATTATGAAAAGGGAACATACTACGCCCGGTCCGGAGCGGTTCCGCATGGTGGCCCTGGATGGGGAGAACTAAATCATCAGAGATGTTACTAAGAAATCTATTCTTCTTTTTCTTCAGCATAGTAGTGTTGGCAGGATGCTCGGTGAAAGAGGGTGAAGAGAAAACCCGGGAAAGACCCAATGTGATTGTTGTGATTACAGACGATCAGGGTTACGGCGATCTGGGTTGCCATGGGAATCCTTACATCCGGACGCCCCACCTGGACCAGTTCTGCAACGAAGCGGTTAGTTTTACCAACTTTCATGTCTCCACCACCTGTGCTCCCACCCGGGGAGCCCTGATGACCGGACGGCACACCAACCGGCTCAATGTGTACCATACCATCTCGGGCCGATCCCTGCTTTATGAGGATGAGGTGATCCTGCCACAGATCCTTGGAGACAACGGATATGTTTGTGGGATGTTTGGGAAGTGGCACCTGGGGGACAACTATCCCTTCCGGCCGGCGGACCGGGGTTTTGATGATGTGGTGCGCCATGGCGGGGGAGGAATCTGCCAGCTGCCCGATTACTGGGGGAACGACTACTTCGACGATACTTACTGGCACAACGGAGAGATGCAACAGTATGAAGGTTACTGTACCGATGTATTCTTTAATGAAGCCATTCGATTCATTGAGGAGCATCAGAAAGAACCCTTCTTTTGCTACCTCTCCACCAATGCACCCCATGGTCCCCTCAATGTGCCTGTAGAGTATATGGAGCTTTACAGGGAGGTGAAGGAGGTCCCGGAAAGACTGAAACGGTTTTACGGGATGATCACCAACATCGATGACAACTTCAACCGTTTACAGGAACATCTGGAGAGGCTGGGGCTGACCGACAATACCATTCTCATATTTATGACCGATAATGGAACCGCAGGGGGTCACGTGGTATATGATGCGGGCTTGCGTGGACACAAGGGGAGTGAGTATGAAGGAGGGCACCGGGTACCTTTTATGTGGAGATGGCCCGGCGGAAACATTGGAGGGGGCCTTAAGGTCGGGCAACTTACGGCCCACTTTGACCTGCTTCCGACCCTGGTCGATTTGCTGGATCTGGATTTTGAACCTGCCAAACCTCTGGATGGAGTTAGCCTGGAGCCATTGCTTTCCGGACAGACGGAAAACTGGCCCAACCGGGTTCTTTATGTGGATACCCAGCGACGCCTGAACCTGGTGAAATACAAGCAATATTCGGTGATGGATAATAACTGGCGGCTTGTAAATGGGAAGGAGTTGTACAATGTAAGCGATGACCTGGGACAAACCCGGAACCTGATCGACACTTATCCGGAAGTTTCAGCCAGACTGGCTGAGGAGTATGAGCTTTGGTGGCAATCGATCCTGGAGGAGGGCGTGGAGGATCGATATGCATACATCAAAGCAGGCTCCCCCAGGGAGAATCCGGTAAGGATCTGCTCACACGATATGATCTCTCCCCTCCCTGGATTCTGGCACCAGTACGGAGCGGCCAATGCTTCTGAAGGAAGTGGTGTGTGGAAGGTGGAGATTGTGGAGCAGGGGGAGTACCGGATCAGCCTGAGGCGCTTTCCCAGGGAGAGCGGAATGGGGTTCAATGCACAGTTCCCCGCTGCGGAAAGGGCCCCGAGACTTCACCAATCCATGCCGGCCAGCAACAATGTGGGATTTGTCACCGCTTCTCTATCTATGGCAAATTTCAGCAAAATAGCACCTATTGCAGCAGAGGCAGAAGAAGTAAGCTTCCATATGAAACTCCCGGAGGGGAAGTTCGATATGGTGGCCCAATTGCATGACCGGGAAGGGAGGTGCTACCCCTCCTATTTTGTCTATATTGAAAAGTTAGATGAGTAAGCTTCAACGGTGCCGCAAGAGTATTGGAATTGCCGGAGCTTCCCTGTATATTGCACTATGACTTTTATTTCGAAAAAAGAATATACCAGCTACAAGCGTTATTGTAAAACCCTGGCTCTGGAGGATGATCCGCAACTTATTGAAGAGTACAGGAAGGTTCATGAACCGGGCAATACCTGGCCCGAGATCACTCAGGGAATGATCGATGTAGGGATCCTGGATATGGAGATCTACCTGCTGGGGAACCGCCTCTTCATGATCATGGATACTATTGCGGAATTTGATCATGACCGGGACATGGCCGAACTTGCTACCAAGCCCCGTCAGTCGGAGTGGGAGGCCTTTGTATCCAGGTTTCAAAAGACCTCTTCCGAAGCCACAGCCGATGAGAAGTGGCAGGTAATGGAACGGATCTACAAGCTGGAGCGCTAACTATGATGATTGACACACATCATCACCTATGGAAATACAAGCCTGAGGACTATGGGTGGATGGATAACTCCATGTCCGTGCTGAAACAGGATTACCTTCCTGAAGAT
>JAGLPR010000459.1 GCA_023137255.1 Bacteroidales bacterium
CCCTTGCTCACCCCTCCCTGGTTGGTGATCACGATCAGCAGGTACCCCCTTGATTTTAGTTCGGCCAGCGCCTCAGTCACCCCCGGATTGAGCACAAACTCCTCCTTCTGCCAGATATAGTACCGGCCCTTGTTGTTGTTCAGGGTCCCGTCACGATCCAGGAAAATGGCTCTCTTCATCTCATCGTCTTAGCAGCTGATCCAGGAAATTCATAAAGAGTGCAGGTTCCAGTAAAATGGGGAACAGGAAACCCGCCACCGCTCCCCAGAAATGGGCTGAGTGGTTGATGTTGTCTTTGCTTCGCTTGCCCATGTAGCTTGAATAGACCAGGTAGAGGACGCCAAAGAGGATGCCCGGTATAGGGAGCACCATGTAGAAATAGATTTTATTCAGGGGAGCAAAGAAGATGTAGGCAAAAACCACGGCCGAAACGGCACCCGACGCCCCCAGTGCGCTGTACCCTTCATCGTTCCGGTACCGGGTGATGGTAGGGAGTGAAGCCACAGCAATACTCCCTGCATAAAGCAGGAGGTAGAAAAACGGTCCGGAAAAGATCACCCCGTCAGCCTCCAGGGCGGAAAATTTCTGTTCGATAAACGTGCCGAAGGAGTATAATACCAGCATGTTGATGCCCAGGTGGAAGTAGTCGGCATGGAGGAAGGCATGAGTAAAGATCCGGTAGTACTGCTTCTGGTGAACGATCCGGGCAGGAGAGAGGTCAAAGCGGTAGAGAAGCTCCTGTCGCCTGAAGGCGGCCACGGAAGTCAGCACAGTAACGATCACGATAAGCAGGGTAATCACGGGCAGAATATATTAAGTATGAAGAATTTTAAAGACCAGTTCGCGGGTCAGCTCCCCCCCGGAGGTACTGTTGCCGTCCCATCCCTTGGAACGCATGTCGTAGGTGCGCAGCAGGGAGATAATCTCCACCAGCTTTCCGGCCGGATAACGTCTGGCGGCGGCTGCGTAATCCTTTACAAAGTAGGGATTGACTTTAAGCACAGTGGCCAGGTTCTGCTTCGATTTGTCCTTGGTATAGTGGAACAGCAGCAGCTTTGAGAAGAAGAAGTAGAGCGACACGGTGGTCAGGGCGATGGGGTACTTTCGCTCGTTCTCGGCAAAATAGTTGATAATACGCATGGCTTTGACCACATCTCTGTTTCCCAGTGCACTCTGCAGCTCAAACTGGTTGAAATCCTTGCTGAACCCAATGTGTTTCTCCACATCCTCGGGGGTGATGGTGGCCCCGGGTTTGCCGATGGCCATAATCAGCTTCTCCACCTCGTTGGCAATCTTCGACAGATCGCTCCCCAGGAACTCGGCCAGCAGTGCTGCGGCCTTGGGCTCTATGCGAAAGTTCCGGTTGGAGGCGTAGCCCGAGATCCAGCCCGGCACCTGGTTGTCGTAAAGTTTCTTTGACTCGAACCACACCGAGTTTTTCTCCAGGATCTTGAATAACTTTTGCCGCTTGTCGGGTTTTTTGTACTTGTAGTTGATCACCAGCAGGGTAGAGGGTTG
>JAGLPR010000046.1 GCA_023137255.1 Bacteroidales bacterium
GTGGAACCCACATAGCCGGCTTTGGGTCCAATGATTGCATCAGCTGTGCTGTCCTGGGTCACCCACGGATCCCAGACTTCCCTGCCGATAAAAGATGCCACATCCGGAAAGATCTGAGACGGTTCCAGAGCAATTTCAATTTCGGCACTCACCTCCGCAGTGGCCGGTGAGAAGAGCGGAACGATCAACAGTGCGGCCACCAGGACCCCCACGATAATCAGGATGATTTTCAGTGCTTTCATAGTTTTAATTTTTTGGTTGTAATGTCGACTATTATAACAGAAATCTGGCTGCAGATGTTCTGTCGGGCTTCATGGAAGCATTCCTGGGCAGTTCACTTACAGCAAGCACCCTCCTGGGTATTTCATAGGTGGAAAGCGTGCTTCGAAGGCAGTTGAGCCACTCCTCCACCGGCGGGTCCTCCCCCATGTACTCCACCACCAGCACCAGCTGCTCTCCCAGTTTCTGATCCGCTTCGGGGAGAACCAGACATTCGAGACCTGTACACTGCCTTGCATGTTGTTCTAAAAGTTCCGGGATGATCTTGATTCCCCCTGTATTGATGACATTGTCGTACCTGCCCAGCCAGGTGAACCCCTCCCCGGAACCATCCATCTCCACCAGGTCGCTGGTCGTTACTTTCCCTTTTGTAATACCGGGTATTTCGACCTCCAGGCAGCCCCTCGTGTCAACACCGGCGATCACCCCTTCCAGCAACCTGAAAATAGGATCGGGCTCCGGGCCGTTGATCCTTTTCATGGCAAAATGGGTACAGGTCTCGGTCATACCGAAAGTCTCAAACACCAGAGGGATTGTCACTTGGACCAGCTCTTCCCTGAGAGAGGCATTCAGCTGTCCACCCCCGATAATAAGTTTATCAATTTTTGAGAGAGGGTCCTTGTGTGCCAACGACTCATACAGCTGCAGTGGCACCATGGCAGCAAAAGCTACCGGTCCTGTCAGCTCCTTCAAAGGTCTGCCCGAGGGCTCTGCAAGCACCAGCTTGAGTCCGCCCACCAAGGCCCTTACTACCATCATTTTGCCAGCAATGTATTTCACCGGCAGGCATAAGAGCGCAGATTCTCCTGGCTTTAGTTCCATCAGTGAAAGAGTCTTTCGAGCACTCAGCAGCATCGCTTCACGGGTCAGCCTCACCTCCTTTGGATCGCCCGTGGTACCACTGGTAAGCTGGACAATCTCCTCCCCCGAAGAACCTAGGAACCATCCAATAAATGCAAATACCTCTTTTTTCCAGTCCGGCACCCCGGGATTACCGGTCAGCTGTCGGCACTGCTCAAGCAGCTCCTGCCTGGTATAGCTTCTTCCTTCTATAGATATGGGTTCAAAGATCTCCCCGGAGGTCATGATATTATTATGTCTGAAAGGTCCCATCCCTTCTCAGGTCTGTACCAGAGTTGCTCACCCGACATCTGCAGCGGAGAGGGAATGTTGTTGGTATAGAGTGCACCGGTGCCCAGTCCCTGTGGCCTCGATACCCCCAGTTGCCAGGTCCACTGGGCGATGGCATTCAGACCGATGGAAGACTCCAGTGCCGAAGTAATCCACCACCCGATTTTCAATTCTTCGGCCATCCTGATCCACTCACCGGACATGGAAAATCCACCCAGCAATCCGGGTTTAAGGATAATATAGGATGGATTGATCTGCGCGAGTAGAGCTCTTTTTGCTTCCTGCCCGGTGATCCCGATCAACTCTTCATCCAGGGCCACCGGAATCACGGGATTGTTACAGAGTTCGGCCATTGCTTCGGCCTGACCGGATGCAATGGGTTGTTCAATAGAGTGAATGCCAAAACGGGCAAATTTTTGCATCTTGCCTTCTGCTTCTCCCGGTTCCCATGCCCCGTTCGCATCCAGCCGTATCTCCAGGTCGGCGGTACCAAACTCTGACCGTATCCACTTGAGTACCTCGAGCTCTACCTGAAGATCCAGTGCACCCACCTTTAGTTTTAGTACAGTGAACCCGAGCTGCATCTTCTCCCTGATCTGACTGATCATAAACTCCCTGACACCCATCCAGATGAGGCCATTGGTTCGGATCCCCGTACTCCCTTTTGTAAACTCTGACGGAAACAGGAGTCTCTCCCCGCCCTGCTTCAAATCAAGCATGGCGGTCTCCAGGGCAAACTGAACACCCGGCAGGGTGGGCAAGGGTTGCTTAGGATCCATCTCACCAATGCTGATCAGTTTGCAGATGTGATCGATCCTGATTTCAATTTCATCGGGATCCTCTACGCTTAGATTTGGGATTACTGAGACCTCTCCAAGGCCCGACACACCATCCTCCCCTGTGATCTGAATAAACCAACAGGGCTTCTGTTTCAGAACGCCCCTGGAAGTGCCGGCAGGTCGAACGAATATTAATGGATAAGCGGTATATGAGGCATGAACCATCTAAAGCACCAGTCCAAGTCCGAATGAAAGCGAAAACAGCAGGGTGGCCACAGCCAGCCTTTTCAGCTCCCTGTTCAGCTCCACAGGTACCGTATTGGTAATCACTTTTTTTACATCTGAGATCAGCAAAGGTACAGGCAGCAAAAAAATCAACTGGTAGTACGATTCAAAATGGAGTACTGTATAGATCACAGCCAGAACAAGAGCGGTAAAGAGCAGGACCACATGATAGATTTTGGCCCAGGGAACCCCCATTCTAACCACCAGGGTATTCTTCCCGTTCAGCGCATCGTTGTCGTGATCCCTCAGATTATTCAGGTTCAGCACCCCTGCACTAAAAAGACCCACCGATGAAGCCGGCAGTAGAATGGTGAAGTGAAACGACTGGGTATGAAGGAAGTAGGTGCCGGCCACTCCAAGAATCCCGAAATAGATAAATACCATGATATCGCCAAACCCCACATAGCCGTAAGGGCGCTTCCCGATGGTGTATTTAATGGCCGCATAGATGGAAGAGAATCCCAGCACAAAAAAGAGGCTGTAAAGCAACATGTTGCCACCTCTCAGGCCGGACCAGATCAGCAAGGAACCTGAAATCAGGCTCAGCAATACAAATCCCCCGATCATCCACTGCATCTGCCTCTGTGTCACCAGTCCCGACTGGGTCACCCTCAATGGTCCGATCCGCTGTTCATTGTCGGTTCCCTTTTTGGCATCACCGTAATCATTGGCCAGGTTTGAAAGAATCTGTAGGAACAGTGTAGTCAGGGTTCCAAAAATAAAAACACCCCATCTGAACTTGTTTTCAGCGTAACCCAGGAGACTCCCCAGGGTGGTGGCCGAGATAGCCAGGGGAAGGGTGCGAAGGCGAAAAGCCTTCAGCCATATTTGGGTAATTTTCATTCAGTGACAAAACTAATGAAAATCTTTGAGTTGAAGGGTCAAGGCAGCTTGGGAAACTGGTCCCAGTCAGGATCCCGTTTCTCCAGAAAAGCATTCTTACCCTCCTGGGCCTCATCGGTCATGTAGTACAGCATGGTTGCATTGCCGGCCAGCTCCTGAATTCCTGCCTGACCATCCAGCTCTGCGTTGAGTCCCGACTTGATCATACGAAGTGCAATGGGACTGTGTCTCATGATCTTTTTGCACCACTCCACCGTAGTATCCTCCAACTGTTCCAGAGGAACCACCTTGTTCACAAGTCCCATCTCCAGGGCCTCGGCTGCACTGTACTGTTCACATAAGAACCATATCTCCCTGGCCTTCTTCTGGCCCACATGCCTGGCCAGGAAAGAGGAGCCGAAGCCAGCATCAAAGCTGCCCACTTTGGGACCGGTCTGACCAAACCTGGCATTTTCCGAGGCGATGGAAAGATCGCACACCACATGCAATACATGTCCCCCTCCAATGGCATATCCGTTGACCATGGCAATCACAGGTTTGGGAAGGCTCCTGATCTGCCGCTGTACATCCAGCACATTGAGCCTGGGCACCCCATCCTTGCCCACATAACCCGCAAAACTCTTCACATTCTGATCCCCGCCGCTGCAAAAAGCTTTGTCTCCCTCACCGGTAAGGATGACCACCCTGATTTCGGGCATCTCACGGCAAACCACAAGGGCCTCGCTGATCTCCCTGGTGGTATCCGGGGTAAAAGCATTGTAGTAGCGAGGCCGGTTGATGGTGATCTTCCCGATTCTTTCAAAAAACTCAAAACGGATCTCCTCAAACTCTCGGAGGCTAAGCCACACTCTTTTCTCCATCTGTAACAATAGGTTTTAGCTGAATAACTCTTTAAAGATACGACTATTTTCACCGGACGATGTATCCACCTCCAGCACCGACAACCGGGTACCCTCACTGAACAGAGCCTCCATTTGTTCATCCAGTCCGTCCAAACCCTCCACCCTCTGAAAACTCCTGCCAAAGGAGTGAGAGAGCATCTCAAGGGATACCGGGTGATGTGTTACACTGAACTCCTCGAAGAACTCCATTCTTCCGGGTCCGTCGAGCAAGCGAAAGATCCCCCCGCCCCCATCGTTCAGAATGACAATCTTCAGTTTGTCGGGAAAATCCTTGTTCCACAATGCATTTGAATCATATACAAAGCTAAGGTCACCCACCAGCAGCAGGTGACGGGCATCGGAAACCATAGCCGCTCCCACCGCAGTGGAAACCGATCCGTCGATTCCCGAAGTACCCCTGTTGGAGTAATATTTCAGTCCGGACCTGGCGCGGATCAATTGAGAATTGCGGATGGTTGCACTGTTGCCCAGGTGGACCACTGTACCCTCTGGAACCTTGTCCAGGATATTCCGCACTGCTACCAGGTTGCAGTAAGATGCTGCATCCAGATACGCTGAGGAACGTACAACCTCCCTCTCCTCCACTGTAAGCCAGCTCCTTTGATAGAGGTTCTCAACTTCCTTTCCCACCTTCCTGCCAATAGCAACAAGCCACTCCTGTACTAAAGCTTCATCGGGGATCACCACGATCTCAGCCTTCTCCAGGGAGTTCACAAACAGCTTCATCCTCCTGGAAACCACCTGCTGTCCGAAGGCGATCACCACATCGGGTACAAGTTCCTTCAATTCGTCCTGGTCCGCACCGGCCAGAACCAGTTCGGGGACAGAGATAAACTGCTCAGAAACCAGGTTGGAGATATTCTCAGCCACCACAGCCACCTGGCCATGGTCCATTATTTGTTCCAACGACATACGAATCTCTTTGGAGCCGGCGCCCATGCCTGCAAGGATCAACACCTTTTTGTTTGACAGGTCAGTTTCAGGCAGGGAAGCCTCCCTGCCAGGCATGATCTCGCTTGATCTCCCATTGTTACTCTTGCCCGTAAGCAAAAGCCCGGGAAGAGGTTCATACAATGGCTGGGTAAGTGGAAGGTTCACATGAACCGGTCCTCCGGGACGTCGTACCGCCTCTTTCAGAAGCTCCTCCACCGCATGAAGGCCCCTCTGCAGATCATCTTCGGTTCTCACCTCGGCCGGAAACTCAAAAAAACCCTTTGAATGATTGAAATAGGGGGCGCGCTGATCGGTCACCTGGTTATTAAACTGGGGCAGGATTTCACGGGGCCGGTCGGCCGTTAGCACCACCAGGGGAAGCTGCTGGTGAAAAGCCTCTGCCACCGCCGGGGAGAGGTTGAGCACCGCGGTCCCCGAAGTGGTCACAACCACCACCGGTTTACCGGTCTGCCTGACCATTCCCAGTGCCACATACCCTGCTGAACGCTCATCCACAATGCTATGGCAGGTAAAGCGCTCGTTGGAGGTAAACAACTGGGTGATAGGCGCATTCCGGCTGCCCGGAGCAATGATGACATGCCTCACCCCCATCCTTTCCATAGCGGGAGCCAGTTCAGTAATATGTTGGAGGTGGTGCATCGCTATCCATCCAGGTTTTTTATGTAGAGCCCAATGATCTTAAGCAGCGATTCGGCCTTCCACCGCGTCTCGCTCCACTCCTCTTCAGCATCCGATTCAAGGGTGATCCCTCCCCCCACATAGAGAGAGATGTAGCGGGGAGTGATCTTCATGCAACGCAGGTTTACAAAAAGGTCCGTTCCTCTTTTATGGGTTACAGGCCCCATAAACCCTGTATAGTAATCTCTGTCGTGTGGTTCGAGCTGTCTGATAAAGCTGATGGCATCCTCCTTGGGTTGTCCGGCTACTGCTGGTGTGGGGTGCATGGCATCTACAAACTCCCACAAGCGGCTGGTGATCTTCTCAAGTCCAAGGGTAAAATCGGTGCGAAGGTGGAGGAGGTTTCCCGCTTTTTTCACGTAGGGTGAACTGACCCTGTAATCCTTCACATTGAACTCCCTCAGCACATCGTGTATATATCGTGTCACGTACTCCTGCTCAAGCACCTCTTTGGCCGTCCACTTATTCAGATTCAGGTGCCTCTCTGCATAAGGTCTGGTCCCTGCCAGGGAGACGGTGGAAATGTTCCCGTCACGAAGCCTCAACAGAGGTTCCGGCGAAGCTCCCATCCAGAAATGCTCGTCGCTTTTAAAAAGGTAGTTAAAGGCATTGGGATGCTTTCTGCAAATGGTTTGAAACAACCGGGGGACAATCTCCATATGATCTCCCTCCACCACCCTGATACGGGAGAGTACCGCCTTCTGAAAAGCACCCTTAGCGATGGATGATTTGATGGCTTCCACCTGCTCCATGTAAGTCTCCCTGCCTGTCACCACCGGGAACCCTCCGTTCCATTCCGGCTGCGGCTGGGATTCCAGGTTTTCCACCAGGCGCACGGTCTCCCGGGTAATATCCCGGCTATCGATCACCAGGTCAGGTTTCACCAGGATGTAACGGTGTCCGTTCCGCGTATCAAAGGGGGCCATAATAAAGCCGGTCTCCCCGGAGATATCCAGGATCGAGTTCCATTGCACATTTCCGGGAGCAGTCTGAATGTAGGTGGTGGAGAATTCCTGCTGAGGCAGACGAAATGTTACAAAAGG
>JAGLPR010000460.1 GCA_023137255.1 Bacteroidales bacterium
GAAAATGATATCTGAGAAAAAATATCCTTTATCTCCTCTCTTGTGATCTTATTAAAGTCCTTTTCCAGGGGAGTGATCAACATGCCCCCCATATCCACCGAAGCCGGACTCAGCAGAATGTTCTTCTCACCCTCTTCAAAATATTGCCAGGGACGGTGCTTATCCCTGGGAAATATCAGGATCTGCCAACCAGCCCTGTAATAGGAGAGCATATTAATCATGGGTTCTTCCCCTTGTTGTAGCTCCCTTACGAACGCAAGGAGGTGTTGGAACAGATCATTTAAAGCCGCTCTCTCATTTGATTCCAGCAGCACAAAACGACGCAATCCATCCTCAATGGCTGTGACAGCTAGTCCAGGGACATGCAACAGGCTATTTCCATACTTTTGTTTTATGGTCTCCAATTCATCCTCCAAGGGCATAAATCCCCGGTTCCCGGCCTGGAAATGCATATGATCGGGCGCAGATGCACCACAGGAAGGAGCATTGTAAAACATCACCAGATCGGGCAATTCACGACTCAGATCCAGGAACCTTAAAAACTCATGTTTGATCTCCTGGGGTGTATGATCTGCCTTTGCTATGGTAAAATGTTCCTTGAAAATGGGGAAAGGATTGCAGAGGATCTCATAATCCTCACCGAACCACACGTTTTTCTCTTCCGGTGGACGATTCCGGGTACATAAAAAGCATTTCCGGTTTTCAATGGACAGTTTATCCACTTTTGCAGCCGAGGAGACTATCCGTTTGGGGTTGTACTGCACCTGGATGGTAAATCCATCAAAATCAAATTTCCTCACCCGTGCAGCCCCAAGCTGTTCCCAGTTGGCTCCCAGCTGTGGCCAGCTGGTCTTCTGATCCTCAAACAGGGCATCTGCTCTCTCCTGGTAGTTCATTATTTGCTCCTGTTATTTGCTCCTGTTCAGGTTGATCCTTGCTCTCAGTTCGAAGCTCCTTAACCGGTCCTTGTACAGGTTGTGCTTGTTCTCTGCTTCAATACTTAAGGAAGCATCCGAATTTTCTTCCCAGCGCCGGCAGAGGTAGATGGGATTGTAGATCCTCCCAATCTGATAATGCCTGCTCACAGCTAGACCCACTCCATAATCTTCACCGTAACTTACATTGGGTACATTGAGCTTTCTCAAAACAGGTGTATAGAACGCACGCGGAGCCCCTAATCCGTTGATACGTAACGCATTATTCCTTCCGTTTTCAGGGGTCCACTCCTTATGATCCACAAGTCCCGGGGGAATTTCCTCCAGCTTGAAGTTGCACATCTGGTAGGAGCCCACCACCATGGCACACTGCTGCTCATAAAAGGCCGATACCATCTGTTTGAGGGTATCCTTGTCCTTGTACAGATCATCGCTATCCAGCTGCACAGCAAACTTGCCGCACTGCGGATGGTGAATTCCCACGTTCCAACACCCTCCGATTCCCAGGTCGTGGCGCTCCGGGATCACATGGATCAGCCTCTTATATTTTTCTGCCAGCTCTTTAACGATGGAGGTGGTCCTGTCGGTGGAGTGATTATCCACCAGGATCAGGTTAAAATCAAAATCTGCTTCCTGGAGCATCACCGATTCAATGGCATCGGTAACCGTTTTCTCCCGGTTCAGAACAGGGATAATGACAGATGCTTCCACCGGAAATTCATCTTCATCAAAGCTGATGGGATCGAACTCAGGTTCCAGGTATCCACCAATCTCTTTCAGGTGCACAATAGCGGCCCTTTCCATCTCCAACTGCACCTCCCTGTTAAGCGGATCAACATAGTCGAATATCTTTTTCCCTGAAACCCTTGTATCGGCGGGCTCAACAGAATAGAGGTACTCAGGAATCCTGAT
>JAGLPR010000461.1 GCA_023137255.1 Bacteroidales bacterium
GTCAACCATTTTCATGAATGGACAGGTTTAAACTCTAAACTTTGAACTTTTAAACCGGGAACCTGATTGGTTGCATAAATAAATGTATTATAATGTAAATTAGTTAAAACCTGTGGATTATGTAAGGCGACTACCTTTTATTCCTTATATTTATTCAATATCTGAGCAAACTAAATCTGGTGAGAAAATCCTTTGCTTTGGCATGCGTATTTTAATTGACCTTTTACCTGTATTGGTGTAAAAGCTGTTTTTAAATTTATCATTATTGACGTTGCGTGAATGCTTTATGTATAAGAATATTAAGAACGGATTATATGATCTAATTTATATTATTACTAATGTATTGATGCTCAGCATCTTTGTTTCAGCCTGTAAAAATCCTGACTCCGGAGGTTCATATGATGGGAAGACACTTTTCCAATCCCTTTCTTCTGAGCAGACGGGAATTCATTTTGCAAATATACTCCAGGAGACCGATACGTTTAACTCCCTTTTTTATGAATATTACTATAATGGTGCCGGAGTAGCTGTTGGCGATTTAAACAACGATGGAATGAGCGACATTTTCTTCGGTGGGAATATGGAGAAAAGTGCTCTATATCTGAATAAAGGTGACCTCAATTTTGAAGACATTACTGAAACGTCAGGAATTAATACTTCGGAAAGCTGGGTAACAGGTGTTGTTTTTGTTGATATAAATCTGGATGGATGGCTGGATATTTACATTTGTGTAGGCGGTAACATTGTAGATGATTACAAGAATTTATTGTACATCAATGATGGAAATAAGGAACAATTAACTTTCACTGAGCAGGCAAAGTCAGTGGGGCTCCATGATAAAGAGTATTCCATACAGGCAGCGTTTTTTGATTATGACAGGGATGGGGATCTGGATCTCTACCTGCTAAACAACTCATTCAAGGCCATCGGCAGCTTTCACCTATCCGATAATCAGAGATTGATAAGAGATTCCATCGGGGGGGACAAGCTTTTCAGGAATGATGGCCACCGGTTTACCGATGTAAGCAAAGAAGCAGGGATTTATTCCAGTTTGATTGGATTCGGCCTGGGGGTCACAGTGGGGGATATCGATCAGGATGGCTGGATGGATATCTATGTATCCAATGATTTCTTCGAACGGGATTATCTCTACCTGAACAACGGCGACGGAACCTTCCGGGAAACACTTACCGATATGATGCGCTGCATCTCCGCAGCATCTATGGGGGCCGATATGGCTGATATCAATAACGACCACTACCCGGAAATATTTGTAACCGATATGATCCCGGAGGATGATGCCCGGCTAAAAACCAAAACCACTTTTGACAGCTGGGACAGCTACCGTTCCAACTATGTAAACGGGTACCACCATCAGTTTACCCGGAATATGCTTCACCTGAACAATAGGGACGGCACATTCAGTGAAATTGGCAGGCTCGCCGGAGTATATGCCACCGACTGGTCGTGGGGGGCCCTGATCATGGATCTGGACAACGACGGACTGAAAGATATTTTTGTGGCCAACGGGATCTACCAGGACCTCACCGACCAGGATTATATCCAGTACTTTTCAAACCGTGACATGGTCATGTCTATTGTGTCGGGGAACAATGTGGACTATAAAACCCTTATTGACGCCATCCCTTCTGTGAAGATACCCAGCTATGCCTTTAAAAATATGGGAGATTACCGGTTTGAAAACCGTGCGGATTCCTGGGGTCTTGCCGATCCCAGCCACTCAAACGGTTCCGCCTACGGGGACCTGGATAATGATGGTGATCTAGACCTGGTGGTGAACAATGTCAATATGCCCATGTTCCTTTACCGCAACGAAACAACAGAAAAACTACCGGACAATCACTACCTGAAAATCATCCTGAAAGGAAAACCGGGCAATACAGATGCCATCGGGGCAAAGGTAACCGCAAGGCACCGGGGCCAGAGCTTTTACCTGGAACAGATGCCCATGCGCGGTTTTAAATCCACCATGGATCCCCGCCCCAACCTGGGAGTGGGTAACCTTACCCAAGTGGATTCCCTGGTGATCCAGTGGCCCGACGGAACAGTCACACTACTGAGAAATGTGGCCACCGACACGATCCTGACTCTTTACCAGGAGGAGAGTATGGAGAGCGACCTTACACTGGTGGAACCTGCCCATGCTGATTCCAGGTGGTTTTCCGACATTACGGAGAGAACCCCGGTTGAATTCACACACCACGAAAATGAATTTGACGATTTCAGGAGGGAAAAGCTGATCTACCATATGATGTCGACAGAAGGACCCCGAACCTGCAAAGGAGATGTAAACGGCGACGGGCTGGAAGATCTCTTTGTGTGTGGAGCAAAGGGCCAGGCCGGTGCCCTGCTGCTTCAGCAGAAAAACGGATCATTTACTGCATTCAACCAAAAGTTATTCGAAAAAGAGAGGACCTCGGAGGATACCGACTGTGCACTTTTCGATGCAGACGGAGATGGCGACCTGGATCTCTATGTGGCCAGCGGGGGCAACGAATTGCCTTCCAGCTCCTCGGCCCTGGCTGACAGGCTTTACCTGAACAACGGACATGGCCGGTTTACAAGATCGACACAGATCCTCCCGGCAGGTCGTTTTGAAAGCACTTCCTGTGTGCGTGCAGCTGATTTTGACGGTGACGGCGTAGTGGAACTATTTGTGGGAATCCGCCTCAGACCCTTTCTTTACGGGGTACCGGTGAACGGATACCTGCTGGAGAATGACGGGAAGGGCAACTTCACCAATGTGACATCCCAATTGGCACCGGAATTAAAAGAGGTGGGCATGCTCCGGGACATGCAGTGGGTCGATGTGGACAGTGACGGCGATCTGGACATGATCGTGGCCGGAGAGTGGATGGCACTGAAAGTTTTTCTGAATGAGGATGGAAAGTTTGTGGAGGACCGGG
>JAGLPR010000462.1 GCA_023137255.1 Bacteroidales bacterium
TCCTTCAGGCTGTTCCTGGTGGCCAGTGTGTTGCAGCTTACTGTTTTTGATGCGTGGAACGTCCCCTTCTATGTAACAGTAATTGCGACCATTGCTCTGATCTGGCTCTATACGTACCGTGGAGGGATCAAGACCATTATATGGACCGATACCCTGCAAACCTTCAGTATGCTCACAGCCGTGGTGGTATCCATTCTCTTGATCACCCGTTCCATGGACCTTTCTCTGGGGGAGATGATCGGACGGGTGACCGCCGGGGATAATTCGGGCATCTGGGTATTTGACGGATGGCAAAAGGAGAACCATTTTTTCAAACACTTCCTGGCAGGGGCTTTTATCACCATTGTGATGACCGGACTGGACCAGGATATGATGCAGAAGAACCTGAGCTGTAAAAACATCAAAGAGGCCAAAAAGAACATGTACCTAATGAGCATCTCACTGGTGCCGGTCAACCTGGTCTTTCTCTTCCTGGGAGCTGTACTGATCCAGTTTGCACAGTTCCGGGGTATAGCCATTCCCGAAACCACCGACAATTTCTTTCCCATGATAGCCACCGGTGGCTACCTGCCGCAGGTGGTGGGGATCTTTTTTATCGTGGGACTGGTGGCGGCGGCCTACTCCAGCGCCGATTCGGCCCTGACAGCCCTGACCACCTCTTTTACAGTCGATATCCTGGAGGCACGCAAGTGGGAGGAGAGAAAACTGGCCCGGACGCGCCGGTGGGTCCACCTGGCCATATCTGTGGTGCTGGGCCTGGTGATCATGCTGTTCAGGGTAATCAATGACGAAAGTGTGATCTCGGCCATCTTCAGGATGGCAGGTTATACCTACGGACCCCTGCTGGGACTCTATGCATTCGGACTGTTTACAAAGTTGCAGGTACGCGACCGGCTGGTCCCCCTGCTGGCCATCCTGTCGCCCGTTCTCTCCTTTCTGCTGAGCAAATTCTCTGCAGTGCTCTTCAACGGCTACCAGTTTGGATTCGAGCTGCTGATCGTCAATGGGGCGATTATGTTCGCAGCGTTGCTGCTCATTGGCAGGAAGCCCCCTAAATCCTAAGCTAATTGGGAACCTAATCCGACTTTTTTTCCTGTTTGGTCAAACCATTAATTTAGTTTGTCAAAGATTGGAGCTGCCTTGAGGTATGGGAAAGTGAGCTAACACAGGGTTGGAGTTGATTGGTAACCAGATATTAATGTTCTGTCAAATTTCATTCATACTCCATTGATTACTAGTATTCAATATTGTAATTTAGTTTTAAATCTTCAAATTCTAACAAAATCTAATGTTATGAAAAAACTGTATTACCTATTGGCAGGATTAATTCTGGCTACGGCCCTGGTTTCCTGTGAAAAAAAACCAACAACCGATTTAGGGATGGACCCAATGGATGTTATGAAAGGTGCCAAGATCTCCGTAACCGTACCTGAGGTAAGTATTCCTATGAGTACCATTGAGGAGGTTGATCCTTGGGTGATTCCTGGTGAGAACAGAGGTGGTAACCGGACCTGTGCGGAGGTTGCCGATGAATTTTCTATTATCCTTGATAAGCCTGTGGCTTTTGATCTGTGCGGGGAGAAAGTGGATTACGAGGACGATGAGTTTGCCTCCGGATTTCCTGCCGGTTTGCATGTATGGATCCATGATGGATACCATGTGGCCTTTGATATAGGAGGAGATTGCCTGGAGATCGGCGGTGAATACTACAAGGTGGGTGCTGTGATCGTAAAGGGCTCCAACCAGGCCAATGTCTATTTTTATGATGGCGGAACCTATTTTGATATGGGTCTGGCTGCACCGGGAGACAAGCACATGGTCAGCAACCTGACCTTCTGCTTCGTTAGTTGTGATCCGCAGGAAGAGCCGCCTCTGGTGATCGCCCTGAAATCTCATCTGGAGCGAGAGGGATACGAATTTCCGGTGGGTGTAAGTGGCGGCATAAACTATGACGATCCCCATGGAATACATTACAACATTTTCATACCAGAAGAATTAAATACTTACGATTTCTTGCTGTTCCCATCCTCTCTTGGGAATATCATTGGTGACATTACAGCTTTCGATTGGGAGGATGGTGGCGTGCATTACCTGGAAGTCACAGTGGATACAGACGAGGATGAGTGGCTTTTCGGACACACCTATCTGTATGTGGGTTCACTGGCCGGATTGCTGGATCCGCCTCCACCTCCACTGCGCTATTCAGATTATCCTTTCCAACAGGAAGTAGAGTCACCATCACCAGGTAGTCGCACTTTCACGTTGACCTATGATGAAATCTTTCCCTAAGAAGGATTAGCATTTTCATACTTTTCAGGGGCTGCCTCAAAAGGGCAGCCTCTTACTTTTGCCATATGCCCCTGTGTCAGTCACCTGCTGCGTCCATGAACAGTTGCCGGGCCTTTTTCAGC
>JAGLPR010000463.1 GCA_023137255.1 Bacteroidales bacterium
TTTCAGCTTTCGACTTTACGACTTTACGACTTTCGACTAATACCCTGCTTTATGCCTGTAAAGGTAGAGCCAGCCGGTATATAGTGTTTGTGATACTCCATCCGGATTTGTTCCGTCGGGATTTGTAGTTCCTGTACTTGAGCTCGTGTTCCCCCGGTTCAGTTTCCACTGTTCGATGATGTTGGGGTCCTGGTACTCCACACCATCATACCCCATTGCCTCTACCACAAAGTAATACTGTCCCTCAGGGGCCCTTCTGTTGCTGTCATGCATGTTTCCATCCCATCCGTCCCAGGAATAGATATTCTCGATTTTACGCTTATAAACCACTTTCCCGGTGCGGTCCATGATGGTGACCTTGCACCTTTCCAGCGACTGGTGCTTGAATACAAAATAGTCGTTGGTTCCGTCGCCGTTGGGTGTAAAAACATTGGGAATGGCCAGTTGGGAGGGCACCACAAAGATCGCCTCGGCCAGCCGGAATGTATCCGGACAATTTTCTTCGCTGATAGAGACCATGTAGGGTTCATAGTACTTGTTTGCCGTTCCATAGATAAACTCGGTGATCGTCTCCAGGTCATAAGTGGTTTCGACCTCTTTGATCCCCCCCACTGTATCGAGGTATACCCATTCAAAAGTGGCTCCGTTTAGTGAGCTGTTCAGAAACCTGACGGTAAGCCTGGCATCCAGACTCCCCTTCTCGGCTTCCCAGTTCCCGGTCAGGTCGGCATCGTACTCATCCGTCACTTTGTCGAGATACTCTACGCTGAATTCAGCTTTGGTCTGGATGCTTTCATAGAACACTGTATCTATATCGGTCATCCCGAATTCGTCGGTGGCTGTGAGGTAGTACTCTGTATCCTGGTATGGTGGCTTGTAGGAGGTGTTGGGCCGCAGCACAATGGTGTCGTTAGGAATGTCAAGATCAGGGTTATCTGAGGTCCATTTGAATCTGAAATCGACCGGCCTGGTGATGGTGACTTTTGAAACAGGGTCGTAATAGACCAGGTTGTCGGGGAATACATAACCTGCCAGGGAGACATAATCGCAGGTATAACGGTATCCCGGCAGCAAACCGTCTTGGGTCTGGACCACGCTGTCACTGAAATGATTGAGCATTACCCACGACATCATGGTGGTATCTGTGCCTGCGCCGTTCCACACCCTGACTCTGTATCCTCCCTCCTCCAGGTTGGAAACAGATGAGGAGGTGGTTCCAACATCGCTTCTGAATGGAGGGTCAAATCCACCCAGGCCCGGATTGTACATGCTCCAATCAAAGTTGAAATTACCGGGGCCCGGATAGCTGGCACTCAATGTACCCGGTATGTGTTCCTGGTTCGGCTGGTAAAATACAAACAGGGGATCTCTGTCAGGATTCCCCGGGGGATAGGTAAGTGTATCCACATGGTCAGCGGTGGCAGAGCTTACCTGTGCCACCGTTGGTGACATGGAAATAAGGGTGAACATCAGACCCAGTCCCCACCCTAAAACACACTTTTTATCAACCGCTACCGCAATGGTCATTTGTGTAGTTTACTCTATAAACGAATTAATGCCAAATTATTATACGAACATAAGGCCCGTAAAATTGCACTTTTTAAGAAAACTGTGCAATAAATTATTCTTTTCCGTGCGATTTACGGGGGCAAGGTTCCATCAACATATGTTATCTTTGTCCACCGATTTAAAAAGATAAGCGTGGAAGCAATCAGGAAGGATCTCAACGAGGCGCAGCAGGAGGCAGTAATTAACCACAAGGGTCCGGCCCTGGTCATAGCCGGGGCAGGATCGGGGAA
>JAGLPR010000464.1 GCA_023137255.1 Bacteroidales bacterium
GGAAGTACTCAGGGTTCTGCGAGAGGACTATGTCATTGTTGCGCTTTATACGGACGATCGCACCAAGCTCCCCGAATCGGAGTGGTACACCTCGGAAGTGGACGGGAAAGTGAAAAAGACCATTGGTCAGCAAAATATCGACTTCGAAATAGCCAACTTCCGCACCAATACCATCCCCCTCTATGTGATCATGGATGCCGATGGAAATGTGCTGGGCGAGCCCAAAGGGACCGATCTGGATGTACAGAGCTACCTAAGCTGGCTGAAGCAGGGTGCCAGCTGATCCATAGAGATGATGTTAAGAGTTTCAATACTTACGTTTGCCATGCTCCTCCTTCCCTGGAATGCTTTTGCCCAGGAGACAGAAGAGAAGTTTAAACCTTATGGCCAACCCATCATTAAGATATTTACCAATTACCACAGCACCTTTTCAAATGGTGAGGCCAGCAGGGTTTTTGAGATCCAGCGCGCCTACCTTGGTTACCAGACCAACTTAAGCGAAAAGATTTCGGGAAGACTGATCCTGGATGTGGGAGATCCGGATTTCGGAAACTTTCAGATGACCGCTTACCTGAAGAATGCCTTTGTACAGTATGACGACGGAAAACTAGTTGCTAAGATCGGTATGATTGGGCTCCATCAATATAAACTGCAGGAAAGTCAGTGGGGGGGACGCTACCTTTATAAGTCCTTTATGGATGAGCATAAGTTCGGACCCAGCGCCGACCTTGGTGCCTTTGTGGGCTACCAATTCCATGACATGGTGAGTGCAGATATAACCATTGCCAATGGCGACGGATACAAATCCATTCAATCGGATACTACACTTAAGTATAGCCTGGGTGTGACCCTGAAACCCATTAGCGGGCTGGTTTTTCGTCCCTCATATGATTATATGGGGCAGGATGCTGTGCAGCAAACCCTGGCCCTGTACCTGGGCTACAGTTCTAAAATAGTGGACGTTGGCGCAGAATACAACTACCAGTGGAACCATAAAATGGTTCAGGACGAGAACCTTACCGGGCTCTCGTTTTACGGCTCTTACGATGCAAAACATTTCCGTGCCTTTGGCCGTTACGATAATCTTTCCTCTCCGCATATTGCGGGAGATGCCGATCCCTGGAACTACGGGCAAGACGGCCAGTTGTTTATCGCGGGACTGGAATTTCATCCTGTAAAGGGATTGATTGTCACACCCAATTACCAGGCTTGGATACCTTCTGACGGGAGTCCTGTTGCAAATTCGATTTACTTGAGCCTTGAGATAAAGTTCTAAGCCAGGAAGTACTATGAGGGTGGTGTGGAGTTCCTCTTTACCCTGGAGAAATAGGGGGGCTTCGATTAAGAAGCAGAACGGAGTTCTTTGGATACCTGGCCAACCAGGGGATAGGGCCTGTTAAATGCTTCCTGATAAAGCTTAAAGTGACTGGATAGTTTTATAATAGTTGCTTTTGAGAATCCTTTCTGGTAGTTCAGTATTTTTGATACCGTTCCTTTTGACAATCCCAGGATTTCGGCTAAATCTTTCGCTTTTAGCTTATGATCTTCCATAAGGTATTTGAGTAACTCAACGGGATCCACATCCTCCATTGTATTGTGGTCCTGATCCCATTTATCAATCAATAGCTCAAGGAGTTCAATCTCGTCCTCGTTTTCCTCATGTTCATCAATTACATGTCTCTTAAGAATCCTACAGTACTCATAATATTGTTCTTCCGATTTTATCAGCTTATATTTCAAAGTATTCATGGGTATCAGATTTAGTGTCAATTAATAGTCATCAATGGTGAATTGTTTACCAAAATTACATAATGCGCTATACTCGGAATGTTTCCCTATCCAATTGATGAATAGGCTAACCTTTCTCTTGCCGAAGTAGTATTGACAGATCATCCTGTATTTATTTCCTCCAATATTGAATACAACTCTTTTGGATCCCTTTCCCAGCATATCCGCACTGTTAAAAGTGGTCTTTATGTCATGCGGGGTATCCCAATCAGCATCTTTAAGAGACACTAACCATGATTCCAATGGGGCTCTGCTTTGTATATTGCTTGCTATATATTTCTCAACTGTATTATTTGTGAGAAGATGGACCCTCATTCGAGCTCGGTGTTAAAGATACAACAATAGTTTCACAAAGGGAAACTTTCCATGGAATCTCATCTCTTTCAACAGTTCATGTTTGATGTTCCCGGATATCAGCTAAAAGAAAAGTG
>JAGLPR010000465.1 GCA_023137255.1 Bacteroidales bacterium
TGAGCCGGATCACCCTGGGCACCCTTTCGGTGCTTACCCTTGGAGCATGTAACAGCAGGGAGAACCGCAAAACAGGGAGCGAAGACCACCAGCATGGAACCAACTTCGGTGAAGAACTGGCCAAGAACCGAAAAATGCCCCGCGACCTGGTGATGAAGATGCTGGATCAAAAGGTGGACCAGTACATGCAGCGTTCACACCACTGTGCCCAGAGCAGTTTCATGGCACTGAAAGAGCAGTTTGGACTGGAGGGAGACCAGGTGTTCAGGGCGCTGACGCCCCTGCCCGGAATAGCCGAACGGGGCGAGACCTGCGGTGCGGTCACCGGTCCGCTGATGGCCATCGGTCTCATCTATGGAAGGGATATCCAACAGATGGAGGATTGGGACACCTACCAGGAATCGCTGGTACCTGCCGGCAGGTTTTGTGACCGGTTTGAAGATGAGTTTGGAACCACCCTCTGCCATGAGGTACAGAAGACAAAATTCGGAAGGTGCTACCGGCTGACCGATCCTGATGAACTTCGGGACTTTCAGAATGCCGGGGCCACTGAACAGTGCAGTGCCGTGGTCAGAAGTGCCGTACGAATGGCAGCGAAGATTATACTGGAGAATCCAGAACTCTCCTGATTATCCTGATCTGGCAAATGCGATGAGCAGGCTCATGTCGCCCTTGTCTGCCTGATAAAGTGCATTCAGGTATCTATTCCTGAATTCACCCTGTTTGCCAATATCCTTCCCTCCCCAAGTAAAAACTGGCTGATTAAGAACCTGGGAAACAAGAATATCACCACATATCCTTGAATGCCTCCCATTGCCATTGGGAAAGGGATGAATCGATACCATTCTGAATTTATACCTGACAGCAATTTCATCTTCAGGGTAAACTCTATTCTCAATCCAGGACCTGCAATCTTTTGTAAGTTTATACAACTCCTGCACAATGGAGTATTTGTCGACACCAATGTTCTTGTTTGTCCTGCGAAATGATCCTGCCCAATCCCAAACCTCTGAAAACATTCTTTTGTGCAGTTCTTTAATAAAATCGATGGCTAATACCTCGTCTTTCTTATGTTTAACCTTAAAACCCCACTCGATGGCTTCAGCAATATTCGCCTGCTCTAGCTCATCCAGTTCTCCCCTTGTAGAAATCGTTCTGATCAGCAGATCATCTTTCTCCTCCTCGTCTATTGGAATCTGACCATTATGGTAATGCAGATCTAATCCCATAGCATTTTAGGCACCTTCTCTTTGAATTCCCGGGCCTTCTGATCAACAGCTCTATTAATTCGGTCTTCAGATACTTTCTGATCCTCAAGGCTCATTTGTATTGATGCCCTGTCAAGTATCATCTCAGCCAGTTCTGTAGCTCTTTTTTCAATCATTCCTTCCAATGTTTGATCTTCGGGAATGAATCCATAAACAAATCTCATGTTCAGTGCTGTAGCTACCCGCCTTAAAACCTTGAGGGATATGGTGCCATGCTTTTCTCTCTCCTCGATCTCTTTTACACTCTGAGGAGTTATAGAAAGTCTCTGACCAAGTTGTCTCAACGACATGTTGATGGCATACCTGATGGCATAGATCCAGCCACTGGCTGGGGGGATTACGCCACCTGCATTCTGCAGCATTACCATCTTGTCATCAAGCTGATTTCGTATAATTGCTCGTTTATTCATAAGGCTATAACCTTAGTTCATATGAGCAAATATAATATTATAACCTGATAATAGCAAATAATACTTAAGGTCTCAACCTTAATATTTCTCACTACTCCTTCTTCCCGAACTTGGGATCGATCTTCAGGAAGGAGATCACTACGAAACTGGGAATGGTACAGATCATCACCCAGATAAAGAAGTGCTGGTAACCAATCAGCTCCTGCAGCCAGCCTGAGACCATGCCGGGAATCATCATCCCGAGCGCCATAAATCCGGTGGTAAGGGCAAAATGTGCCGTCTTGTGCTTTCCTTCCGACACATAGATCATAAAGAGCATGTAGGCCGTAAATCCAAATCCATACCCGAACTGTTCCACTGCTACTGAAGCACCCACCACCCACAGAGAGGAGGGCATCACGTAAGAGAGGAATACATAGACCAGGTTGGGAAGGTTCATGGCAGCCACCATCCACCAGAGCCAGTATTTCAGGCCCCTGCGTGAGGCAACAATTCCTCCGATAATTCCCCCTACAGATAGGGCGATGATCCCGATGGTGCCATAGATCAGTCCCAGGTCGCCTGTGGTTAGTCCCAGTCCGTCTGCTTCCCTGGAGTCAAGCAGGAAGGGTGAGGCCAGTTTCACCAGCTGCGATTCTCCCAGGCGGTATACCAGCAGAAACAGCAGGATCACCCCGATGTTCTTTTTCCTGAAAAAATCGGCAAAAGTAACCAGGAACTCCTTCATAAATCCTCCCTCACCGCTGCGATTGCTTTGGTCCTCAGGAGGACGGGGCAGGGCAAAGCGGTGGTAGATATGGAATCCGGCAAACATGAGTGCCACAATGGCAAACACCATGCTCCAGGCAAACCGGATGTTCCCGCTTAAGCCGCTAAAAGAGGCCGAAGTGGCTTTGGCAAGCTTCGGGTCCAGCTTAAATACTGCAAAGGCAGGCACATCCCAGTTATTCTCGTTGAATTCGAAACGGTAGCTGTGTGCCAGTCCGATGCTTTTGTCTCCCTTATCGAAACTGAAATTCAATACAATATTTTCACCCTCTTCAGGCTTTGTGCTCAGCCGGAACCAGGTATACCCCACGTTCCCTGTGAGCTCCGTTCCGGGCTCCGCCTCATCCTCTTTCTCCTGAGCCGGGCAGAACCCATGCGAAATGTTCCACGCGTCTACTTGAGCCAAAAGACCTTCAGCTTCAGCCTCAGTAATTTTGGCTATTCCGATCTGAACCTCTTTGGAGGTAACAAAATAGGTCTCCCCTACTACCGGATCAATGGAAATCTGCTCAGGCTGAAATTCCGTTGCGCTTACTCCTTCAACAGCATTCACCTGCACCTCCACGGGTGGAAGACCTGTTTTTGCCTCAAAATATCCGGCCAGGATCACCAGGAGTCCCTGACCCGTGAGCATGGCAAGGCGGTAGAAGGTGCTTCTGATCCCCACGAAAAAGGCCTGATCGCCCTTGGAAAGCCCCAGCATATAGAACCCGTCAGCAGCAATATCGTGCGTGGCCGAACTGAATGCCAGCAGCCAGAAGAAAGCAAGTGTAAGCTGAAAAAAACGGTCCACCGGGATGGCAAAAGCCACCCCTGCAAGTCCCGCCCCGATACATAGCTGCATCACCAGGATCCAGAACCGCTTGGTTTTGAGGATGTCCACCACGGGTCCCCACAGCGGTTTGATTACCCATGGCAGATAGAGCCAGCTTGTATAGAGGGCAATTTCGGCATTGGAGATGCCCATGCGCTTATAAAATATCACCGACAGGGTCATCACCAGCACGTAGGGAATGCCTTCAGCAAAATAGAGGGAAGGTACCCAGAGCCAGGGCTTTGAATTGCGTTTTTCTCCGCTTTGACGGGGTTCAGAATTACTCATAACGTTTGTTTATGGAAGCGACAATAAAGTAGTGATTCAATATCTCTTCATGAGTGTATCCCTTGCTGGCCATCACCGCTGCACCGATCTGGCACAGACCCACTCCATGTCCCCATCCAGCCCCGCGAAGGAGGAACGTGGCAGGAACCCCTTTTTCAAGCTCTTGTTTCTCCACCACAAAGGCGGAGCTGTAAAGGTGAGAGGTGCTCAGCCAGCGCCTGATCTCCAGCTCCTT
>JAGLPR010000466.1 GCA_023137255.1 Bacteroidales bacterium
GCCTCATAAGAGAGTGCAAGGTTACGAAAAATTTTTGTATCCGGCTGCTCAAAGGTCAGCTGAGGATAGTTCAAAAAGTCGAATCTTTCAAAGTCGGAATCAAAACGGTCCGGATAACTAAATGCATACTGGATAGGAAGCCGCATATCAGGCAGACCCATCTGCGCTTTAATGGACCCATCTGCAAACTGGACCATGGAGTGAATAATGGACTGCGGATGGACCACCACCTCAATGTTCTCGGCGCTTGCACCAAATAACCACCTGGCCTCTATTACTTCAAGACCTTTGTTCATCATGGTGGCTGAATCGATGGTAATTTTAGGTCCCATGCACCAGTTTGGATGACGCAAAGCCTCCTCCGGGGTCACTTTTTCCAGTTGACTGGTGCTCATCCCCCTGAACGGTCCGCCCGATGCAGTGAGGATGATTTTTTCTATCTTGTTGCCTCCCTCTCCCGCAAGACACTGATAGATGGCCGAATGCTCCGAATCCACCGGAATAATTGATGCCCGCTTCCCGGCTGCTTCTTTCATGATCAGCTCTCCTGCCACCACAAGAGTCTCTTTATTGGCAAGTGCAATGTCCTTGCCCGCCCTGATGGCTTCTATGGTTGGTTTTAGTCCGCTGAATCCGACCATGGCGGTAAGCACCATATCGACCGAATCGAATCCTGCCACCTGGGCTATGGCGTCTGCACCACAGTATACTTTAATGGGATGATTTTCAAGGGCTGACTTCACCCTTTCATAATGTTGCTCGTTCCCGATGACCACCATGTTGGGCATGTGGCGGATGCTTTGTTCAATGAGCAGATCTGTGTTACTCAGTGCCGTAAGAACCTCAACTTCAAATTTATCCGGGTGACTGGATATGACTTCAAGTGCCTGGGTGCCGATTGATCCGGTTGAGCCAAGTATGGCAATTCTTTTCTGCATCTTCTAAAAAACGATATAGTCGACGGGATCGAGGGGAACACGATCGTGCCACAACTCAAAATGGAGGTGCGGCCCGGTGGTAAGCTCTCCTGAATTGCCTACAATGGCGATGGCATCACCCGCTGCCACTTTCTGGCCCACTATTTTAAACAGTGAGGCATTGTGTTTGTAAACCGATATCAACTCGTGATCGTGTTGTACCTGGATCACATAACCGGTTTCGAGGGTCCATGTGGACATGGTGACCGTTCCGTCCAGCGTAGCTTTTACCACTTCATTTGGGGCAGCCACCAAATCGATGCCAAAATGGCCGTCTGAGGGACTGAACGACCGGGTAATGATGCCCTTTACCGGTGTGAAGAAATGCATGTCGTACAAATTCCTGTTCACCTGCGATTCGTCCAGTACACTCAGCCTGAACTGCTCTTCCGCCTCCACCTGCTGCCGAAGCAGGGAATCGTTGGTGGAACGCAAAAAGTTGATGTTGCGCGAATCGGCCATCCCTGTGGTATCATTCAGATAGAGCTCCGGAACTTCTCCTGATATGATCTGTTTCAGGTTAGTGAAATACTGATCCCTGATGGCCTGTTCATACTCCAGCGAATCGAGCTTCATTGCATTGGTGCGAATGTGCTGGCGCATGGCCGCATCGGGATAACCGGGAATAAACTCCCGTATGTTGGTGAAGGCGATGAGGGTATAGGTAATGACCACCAGGAGGATTAGCACAATTCCTACCAGGGCAATCAGGTTTAACCACGTCAGCCTCAGGTTACCCACCTCCTCGAATGTGTCCTCATTCAACAGAACCATCCGATACTTATGGGTAAGCTTATGAAACAGCTTCCAGGGCATTTTTTCTGACATGGCACAAAGATAGCACCTTTACTGGAAATCGAACATGGGAAGAATTTCCCTGCGGATATAATCCTGTCCGATCTGTTGCTTCAGGAATCCGTCCCTGACCATGGCCTCATCCTCTGAGATAAACAACTCCATATGAACCAGGGTCCACGGCCTGAACTCGTACAATGGATTATCGGATTCCATTACATTCATGGTGATCATATAATCGGTCAGACTGGTGGTATAACCAACAAATATCTTGTCGTGCGGATAAGAATAGAGGACAAAGACTTTATAACTCATATGCAGACCTGATCGTTAGGTTAGTACAAAATACGTGAAAAATGTAAAAAGGTTTCCTCCCCCTTGAGATATTCTCCACCATGAGGGCTAATACTTGATCCGAATGCGTTGCCTGGATCGAAGGAATGCCACCAGATCGACCCGCTCCTTTCCGGAGAGCACAGGGTACTCCTCCGTGCCATAACCCCATGAGGGCATAGCTGTTCCGGCTCTTCCGACGGTAATGGTAGCCAGCAGATATCCATTGGAAGCAGCACTCAGAAACTCCTGGTTATTGAGAGCCGGCGCTTTCTGTCCATCACCCGATTTTCCATGACACTCCGCACATCGCTGATCAAACAGCAGCCTGCCAGCTTCACTTTCTCCGGGATTGCTTCCCGGGTAAACATAGGTCAGCTCTCCCCCGGCTGATTCCCTCATAAAGCCAATGATGTTGCTTATATCTTCAGGTTCCAGTTTCTCCTGGTTATATACATCAGTCGACCATCCGAACATGGCCGTATGAACCCGGCCCATGGCAATGGTCTCATATAAGAACCTGTCATCTGCGGCCTCAAGAAAATCCCTGTTGATAATGGACGGACCGGTCTCACCCTCCCCAAATTCTCCGTGACACCTGGAACAGAGGAAATGATACCTCAGGGCTCCCTGCTCCAGGTCCGCTTCCGGAAGTGCCACGGGAGCAGGGCTGACGGTATTGTTTCTCCATGATGAAATAGTTGCAATCAGATCTGCCAGCTGGTCATCCTGAAGATGTGACCAGCCCGGCATTGCAGTATTTCCCCTTCCATTCAACAGCGTCCGGGTCAAAAATTCATTTCCCGCCCTGGAGAGCAATCCATCCTGGTTCAGTGCCACTGCCACTTCTCCACCTCCCTCTTCACCGTGACAGGTCCTGCAATATCGTTCATAAAGCAGCAAACCCCTCGTGACATCCGCTCCACTTAAAGGGATCTCCCTGGATTCAATGTGGTTGCCACTCCCCTTTAAAAACAAAGTAATTTCGTCCAGTTCCTCTGGATGCATCCCGGATATACGGCTCGTCCAGCTACCCATCTGGCGAAGGCTTCTTCCCTTCTCAAGGGTGAAGCGGATGTACTCCCTGGAGGCGACCCTGCGGAAATCGGGATTGCCGATGGCAGGAATCCCCGTTTTAAAATCTTCATAGCCTTTGCCTTCCCCTGTTTTTCCGTGACATGCTGAACAGAGATAGGAATAGCCCTTCTTCCCCTCCATGGATTCCCGCTCCCCTTTAAACTCATTAAGAGTGGCCAGGGAGAAATATTCAAAGGGGATCTCCGGTTTTGCAAGGCCCATCACAAATATGGCCAGTGCCTCCATTTCACTCTCTTCCAGGTTGATCCTGAGCATCTGCGATCCGGGTGAAACCATCTCAGGATCACGGAAGTGCTCCTTCAGCCAGTTGGAGATGGTCTGTTCACCGCTGATGTTCTGAAAGCTGTACTCATGTTTGGTTTTTTCGCCCTGCTCGGTAAGATCGGGCCCCAGAATCCCACCCACACCCCTGGCCTGGTGACAACCGAGGCACCCTTCAGTGGAAAAAATGGTAAGCCCGGTCAGGAAGACCTCCATTCCATCCCTGGCTCCGGGTAAACCTTTGTCCTCTCCTTCCTCCTCCTCATCTGAAAAAACAGCCAGGTGACACTTTCCGCAGGAGGACTGGATATAGGGTTGTTCCAGAAGCGGGGTGGGCCAATGTGTTTCGCTTAGCCTTCCAAAGGCTTCCTCCTTCGACAGGGCACCCGGCTGGCCACCGTGACAGATGGTGCACCCATATTGTTGCACAGGATGGTCCTCCATAAAGGTTCCCGGGTGGGTGGCATGGGGTTGGGACATCTCTTTCATCTCGGGATTCTCCAGTCCGTGGTGACAGGAGATACACCGGTCGTTCCGGTTGAAATGGGGCAGGTCCACCTGGAATATTCCCCATTCAAATTCATCCTGAAGCATACCGTCATCTGCGCTTTTCTCACTGAGGATCCTGGCATACTCTTTTTGAACAGTGCGCCACTCCTTATTGAGCCCTTCACCGATCCATGCACCGAACAAAAGCAGCAACAGCAGAGCAGCGCCTATCAGCACCATCCATTGTACCCTGTATGTATATCTCTGCTCGTTCATCTCAAACTTATATGACCGGCCATTGATTTACCGACCAGTAAAACTCCCAATTGGGTCCCCTGAACCAGATCCCGACCACTGTAAATATGACCAGTGCCACCATGGAACAGGTAAAAAGCACCAGTGCTGCCATCCGGGTGGATCGGGTTTTCCAGTGGATCCACTCCGCCACAACCACAAAGAAACCTGCTGTAATGGTGGCCGGATTGATTAGCATCACAAACCACTGCGAGATCCCGGGAAACCAGTCACGCAGCCATCCGAACCTGATTATGACCACCAGCTGGATGACCACCAGCAACAGTGCAAAAAGTGCGGATCGCATCACGATGGTGGTCCCCTGCTTCCCTGAAAACCACTCTCCCACGTACCGGTCCTCCCTGTCGCGGTAAGGAATGGAGAAGAGAAAGACCAGGTAGAGCAGCGGGACCAGCATTCCGCCTGCAAATGCTGAATAGGAGACCAGCTCCTGGATTCCCAGGAAGTACCAGGGCGACTTTGCCGGATTTTCAGGAAAAACAGGATTGGCCTTCTCCAGCAAAGGGGCATCGGCAACCACCGCAACAAACAGTACCACCACAACCACCAGTAAAAGGAGGGCAAGTTCTGTCCACATCAGCACGGGCCATGCGTACCATTTATTCTCACCTCCTTTGTCAGATGCATACTTCGCCGGCCGGCTCAGTCCGCCATCCTTCCGAATCCTCCAGAAGTGGATTCCCATCAACACCAGCATGGTCAGGGGTAGAAAGATCACATGCAGTGCAAAGAACCGGGAGAGCGCCGGTTGTCCGACCACCTCCCCTCCAATAAGCAGTTTTTTCAGGAACCCGCCCGGATCAAGCCAGTTGGTGATCCCCAGCAGATCGGTAAGCTCCCTGGCGGAAGCTGCAATGTTGGAACCGATGGTGACCGCCCAGTAAGCCAGCTGGTCCCACGGCAGCAGGTAACCACTGAAATTGCTCAACAGGGTGATGATCAGCAGGACCACACCGATCACCCAGTTCAAAGACCGATTGCCCAGGTACGATCCGGTATAGAAAACCCTGATCAGGTGCAGGAACACCACGATAATCATTCCCTGGGAGGCCCACCGGTGCATGTTGCGTATAATACGTCCGCCGGGAACAATATTGACTATGTCTTTCACAGACTGGTAGGCCGTCTCCACCGAAGGGGTATAGTAGATCATCAAAATCACCCCTGTAAATACCATCACCAGAAACAGAAAACCGAGGATGATTCCCAGACCAAATGTATAAGTGGGCTTCATGGAGTGCACATGTACCCTGGTGGCGTGTATGTGCAAAAAGAAGTTCCGGGTGATGATCCCCACCCGCTGTTTCTTATCCGGTGTACCCTTGCTTTCCATCGGTCTGGTCAGGAGCTTAGGAACTTTTCACTGGCCGGGACCGAGGTACCCGGATCGACCACAATCTTCCCGTCGGCAGCTCTGCTCACTCTGTACCAGGCCAGGTCTCGCGGGGCCGGTCCCGATAACACCTTCCCGGCATCGTTGTAACATGAGCCGTGACAGGGGCATTCAAATCCATCGATGCTCTTCTCCAGGATACATCCCAGGTGGGTGCATATGGCCGACACCGCCTTGATCCCCTCATGGTCGCGATACACAAACAGCTTGTGCTCATCCAGGAATGTATAGGTATCCACGGGAAACAGCTGGGGATCGCCCAGTGCAACGCGTTGCTTTTCGCCGGCCAGCCGGGGAAAAAACTGTCGCAGGTAACTGATGGCTGCCACAATCCCGGTCACTGTTACCAGGGCAAGGGCTGCCTTACCAATAAAACTCCTTCTTTTCATCTGATTAGCTTAAAACACTAAAATTATATAGATTCTTTTTGAATAGAACTGCCATCGGAGTCGATTTCTCTAATTTATATACATTTGAAATTATATTATTCCGAATTATTTAGCGATGAATAAGGCATTTGTTCCCCGATTTATTGGTGGTGCGTTTTTATTGGCCATATCACTGGCCATGTTACTGAATTGCAAGCGCGGTGAGCAGGCAGACAACTCCGTAAATTCCTCAGCAGCAGAGGAGCTAGCAGCCGAATACATGGGCCGGGAGAGCTGCAAAACCTGTCATGAAAAGGAGTATAATCTTTTCCAGGGATCGGATCACGACCTGGCCATGGATGTGGCCAACGAGGAGACTGTACTGGGCGATTTCAACAATGTCTCCTTCACCCATTTTGGAGTCACCTCCAGATTCTACATGTCGGAGGGGAAATTCATGGTGAATACTGAAGGACCGGACGGTACCCTGGAAGACTACCAGGTA
>JAGLPR010000467.1 GCA_023137255.1 Bacteroidales bacterium
CCTGGTTCAACAACCACATGCAGGCCTACCTGATGGTGAGCCCGGGAGCCGATCCGGATCTGCTGGATGAGAAGCTGCAGGCAACAACTATGGCAAACATTGGAAGCGAACTTGAGCAGTTCATGGGGATCTCACCCGAGGAGTTCCTGGCCTCCGGGGCAAAGTATGGATACCATCCACAAGCCCTATTGGATATCCATCTGAATTCGGACATTGAGGTGCCCAGCGATATCGGCTACCGCCCCAATGGCAACCGTACCTATCTGATTATTTTTGGAGTTATTGCTTGCTTTGTGCTGGTCATTGCCTCCATCAACTTTATGAACCTGAGTACGGCTCGTTCACTGAGCAGGGCCAAGGAGGTAAGCTTGAGAAAGGTGGTGGGTTCGGACCGTAGACAATTGGTTCAGCAATTCCTTTTTGAGAGTGTTTTTCTGAGCATGATCTCGTTGGTGATAGCCATTGTCCTGGTCAGTGTGTTGCTAAACCCCTTTAATAGTCTGGTGGGATTGAACCTTGAGTATGGTGATATTTTCCGTTGGTACATGATCCCCTCCTTTATTGTACTGGCTGTGTTGGTGGGCCTGCTCAGCGGCAGCTACCCCTCCTTTGTACTTGCCTCCTTCAAACCGATTTTTGCCCTGAAGGGAAATGCCAGCGCAAAAAATGGCACCACCGTATTTAGGAATGCGCTGGTGATCATCCAGTTTTCCATTTCGATTATCATTATCGCCGGGACTCTGGTGATATACTACCAGTTCAGATATATGACCAACAAGGACCTGGGCTTTGATAAGGAACAGCTGGTGGTGCTGGAGCGGATACATCCCCTGGGTGCAGGGCATGAAATTCAAACCTTTAAGAAGGAGTTATTAACGCATTCAGCAATCCTTTCGGCCACCAACTCAACCGCCTACCTGGGGGCCCCGAACAATAACAATGGCTACGGAATCAAGGGTCGTCCACCGGAGGAGGCGGTGCTGTTTCACACCTTCTGGACCGATGAGGATTTTATGGAGACCTACAAATTTGGATTGGCCACTCCCGACAGCCGCTATTTTTCCGAGGAGTTTTCCACCGATTCATCGGTCTGCCTGGTGAACGAGGCAGCGGTAAGGAAGTACAACCTGGAGGATCCACTCAATCAGTCCATTATGCATGGCTTTGATGACCACGAAAATGCCCAGGAGTTAAGGATTATTGGGGTGATGGAGGATTATCATTTTCTGACCCTGAAGCACGAGGTGGGCGCCCAGATTGCCATTTTGAAGGACAGGAACTGGGACTGGTCGGGCTACCTAACTGTTCGGCTCGCAGTAGGTAAAGATAATATTGAAGCAGGACTGGCACATATTGATGAAAAATGGGAGGAGTTTACCAGCGACCAGCCCCTGCAATATTTCTTCCTGGACGAGAAGCTGGATTCCTATTATGCAGAGGAGAAAAAGACCGGGACGGTGACTATGGTCTTCTCCATCCTGGCCATCTTTATTGCTTCACTGGGCTTGTTCGGACTCACTCTCTACAACTCCCAGAAACGAATCAGAGAGATTGGCATACGTAAAGTCATGGGTGCCACCGAAACCAATGTAATCACTGTGATCTCAAAAAGTGTGGGGTATGCCGTAGGTATTTCCATCTTGATTGCTATGCCTGTGGCTTACTTTATGATGCAGGACTGGCTCCGGGATTTCCCCTATAATATGGGATTCCAGCCTGTGCTGTTTATCATAGCTGCATTGCTGGCTATAATTATTGCCATGGTAACGGTCACCGTTACCTCGCTGAAGGCAGCGCGCATCAACCCGGCCTTGGCACTGCATTACGAATAGATCTGACTACCATGTCTTAGAAGAGCCGGTATCTACCAGTTGGGTACCGGTTTTTTAATTTTCAGGCAGCACTTTATCTTTTAGTCTCCTGATAAAACCAGCATCCATCCAGTAGATGTCGGCATACCCGTTTCCCGGAGAGTTGTTCAGTTGTTTCAGATAAGCGTAGTTCCAGTCAGCTGCTTCAATCTCGTTGGTCCGGGTGGCCATAAAGAAAAAATGGTTCCCATCGGGAGAAACGTAAGGCGACCAGCCCCTGGCATTGTCCTGGTTCACCTGCGCTCCCATGTTGACGGGTTCCGACCATTGATCGTCATGATCCCGGAACACAATATAGTAGTCCACCCCGTCGAAAGCATCTGCCATCCCTGCCGCCGGAACAATCATATAGCTCTCATCGGGCGACACAAATGCATTAAAGCGGTTGGTGCCACAGTTTACGTGCTCGGGCAGTAGCTCCGGCTCCTGGAATGCACCCTCAGCCCACCTGCTTCGATAAATCTGGTTCAGGCCGCTCCCTTTGGCATTTCGGGTGAAATAGAGTGTGCCTTCCTGTGTCAGTGACGGGAAGAACTCTCCGCCGTCTGTATTTACAGGTTCGCCCAGGTTCCTGGGTACTCCCCAGCCATCACCGGTGCGTTCCACCACCCAGATATCCTGGTCGCCCACCGGTTCATCGCCATCGGGGCGGTTGGAGAGAAAAAAGAGTTTCGAACCATCGGCAGAGAGTGCCGGTTCAAAATCCATTATTCCAGGTCCGCCCGAAAAGGGCACAATTTCCGGAGCCAGCCATTTCCCATCTACCTCCCTGGTATACAGTATGGTGGAGTAGGTGTAGTTGCCGATGGCCACACAGAAGTAGACCTCTTTGCCATCGGGGGAGATGGCCACATCGCGGGTAAACATTCCGGTGGATACCACCCCCGGTGCAAACAGGACCGGAAGGGTATCGGGCAGTTGCTGTCCCAGGTAGGGTCCCGAGAGATCGGGGAACGAAACCTTGGTGCTGGTTGGTTCAGGTGGGTGGGTGCAGGAGATGGAAAATGTGACCAGGATGAGGGTCAACCGAAAAATGGAAGATAGTTTCATTTGGGTTTAGTATTATAAGCAATGAACCTTCAGACAGAGCCTTCTACTCCTCCACCCCGAACTTAAAGATGGTCTGGGAGACAAACTTTTCACCCGGTCTGAGGATGGTGCTTGGAAAATTGGGTTGGTTGGGTGAATCGGGGAAATGCTGGGTCTCCAGGCAGAAGCCTGAATTCTTCACGTAGGTGACGTCGCCCGATACCAGTGAGCCATCGAGGAAGTTCCCCGTATAAAACTGAACGCCTGGTTCGGTGGTGGTTACCTCGAGGAACCTGCCGCTCTTGGGATCCAGGGCCTTGGCTGCAAGTGCTTTTTCTCCTTCGGATTTGTCTATCACATAGTTGTGATCATAACCCACCGGTTCACCAACCAGCTCATCAAATCTTTCACCTATCACCTTAGGTTTCCTGAAGTCGAACGGAGTACCCTCCACATTAGCAAGCTCGCCGATGGGTATCTGTTCTTCATTTACCGGCGTATACCTGGATGCATTTATATATAATATGTGGTCCAGGATGGTTCCTTCTTCTGCCAGGTTAAAATAGGAGTGGTTGGTCAGGTTCAGAACTGTGGCTTTGTCGGTTTCTGCCTCGTAAGTAATGAATAACTGGTCCATCAGGAGCTCATAGGTCACTGTGGCAGTCAGGTTCCCGGGATATCCCTCTTCGCCGTCGGGACTGATATAGGTAAGCTTTAATGCGGAGCGTTCATCGCATCCGATCAACTCCGGGGTCCATACCATTTTATCGAATCCTTTCAAACCGCCGTGCAGGGAGCCGTTGCCATTGTTCACAGCCAGCTGGCAGGTTTCTCCATCCAGGGTAAACTGTGCCCCGGCTATCCGGTTGCCGTACCTGCCCACAATGGCCCCCATATAGGGATGTCCTGCCAGGTACTGTTCCAGGTTGTCAAATCCGAGGACTATATTCGCTGTCTTGCCGTTCCGGTCAGGGGTGTGGATCCCTGTAACTATTCCTCCATAGTTGGTAATGGTTACTGTAATATCTTTCTCATTGGTGAGGGTATACAACATGGCCGAATCACCTTCAGTGGTCATGCCGAAAAACGACTTCTCCACCTTGCACTTTGGATTCTTCTGTTCTGCTGCGGCTTCCCTTTTCTTGCCGGAGTTGCAAGCGGTCAGCATAAGGATAAGTGCCACAATCAGGGCGACTCCCGTGATAAGCGGGTAGTTCGATAATGCAATGATTCTTTTGTTCATGGAACGAAGGTTAATAAGTTAATAAGTCAGTAAGTTAACAAGTTAGTTGGTTAAGTTTCATTAACCCAACCCGTTGTGCTATTGAATTTTGTTGATAACATATATATATAAAAAATTGCGCATGTTACTGTATATCAGTAAAGTAAAGGTAGTAATTCACCACAAACACTACCCAGTCATGCACAATCTCAAAACAAATTTCGACAAGATTTTAAACATTACAAAATCCTTTTTTAAAGATTCTATTGACAGTGATGGGAACTGTACTTTTTATCCAAAGAAGCCTAAGATGTCTGATTGCGAGATAATTACACTATCTCTACTCGGCGAGGCTATTGGTATTGACAGCGAAAACTACCTGTTTGG
>JAGLPR010000468.1 GCA_023137255.1 Bacteroidales bacterium
ATCATAATGATGCCCCTGGTCTGATCATCTTCCATCAGTAATTTAACAGCATCCAGGGTGGTGGTCCCAATAATCGGGTCGCCCCCAATGCCGATGCACGTGGATTGTCCCAATCCTGTTTTAGTGATCTGATCGACCGCTTCGTAAGTCAGTGTTCCGGAACGGGAAACAATTCCGACCACCCCCTTCTGGTGAATGAAACCGGGCATGATACCCACTTTGGCCTCTCCGGGAGTGATAACACCCGGACAGTTGGGCCCGACGAGCCTTGTTTCGCGCATCTCGAGGAAAGTTTTTACACGGATCATATCGGAGGTTGGGATGCCTTCTGTGATGCATACCACCAAAGCGATCCCCGCATCGGCAGCCTCCATGATGGCATCGGCAGCAAAGCCGGGTGGTACGAAAATCACCGAGGTATCGGCTCCTGTCGATTCCACTGCTTCGAGTACCGTATTGAATACAGGTTTACCCAGGTGTTCCTGTCCCCCTTTACCAGGAGTCACACCACCCACCAGATTTGTGCCATATTCTATCATCTGTTCTGCATGGAAGGTTCCTTCGCTGCCTGTAAATCCCTGCACAATTATCCGGGAGTCTTTGTTCAGTAGTACACTCATTATTAATAAGCAATTTTGGGTTCTCACGAAGCTCAAATGTAGCTAAAATATTTGTACATTTAAACATGGAAGCGATCCTCTACATAGGCATCTCTCAGACCCTGTTTGCGGGTATTCTGATCGCAATAAAGAAGCCCAGAGTACTTGCCAATCAGATCCTCTCAGCATGGCTCTTCATCATTTGTGCCGAAATGGTCATTGTCCTGGTCAATGAGACACTGATTGAACTCTATCCCATTAAAATTCTTCCTTTTACCTATGGTCCGCTGCTTATGCTCTATGCAAAATGGATGACCACGGAAAAACCCCGTTTCGATCTGAAATACCTCTGGCACTTCTCCCCATTTTTCATCTTTCTGATCGCTTCTCTCATATTTATCGATGAGAGGGTGATGAGCGGTACCGATGGGTTCCTGGTTATAGACAGGTTTATCTCTTTCCGAATCGTATATGCAATCACGTTTTTTGCTTCTATCACAGCCTATTCCGTGGCCACATTTGTGGTGATCAACCGCCACCAGAAGAGGCTGAAAGAGCTGGTGAGTTACTCTTCCGGAAAGATCACCCTGCAATGGCTGCTCGGACTCTCCATCACCTTTTACGCCGGATATGTGTTGATGTTTATTTTTGGGGGGGTGGACATCCTTATGCATTTCATGCCTTTTGATCCGTTCGAGATCTCTTTTATTGGTCTGACCCTGCTGACCTTTCTGTTCGGTGTATTCGGATTCCAACAGCCAGTTATTTTTGAGGAGGTGGTCAGGTTCCACCATCCTGAACCAGATTCCCCTGAAGAGAGCGACTCAAAGAAATACCAGCGCTCAGGACTGAAACAGGAAGATGTGGCCGATTATGTCAACAAGATCAGAAAATACATGGTCATCGAAAAACCTTACCTCGACAGGGAACTGACCATTTATGACCTCTCAGAGCAACTGAAGATTCCCAGGCACATTCTTTCGGAGTTAATCAACGAACATATGGGGAAGAATTTCTATCACCTGGTCAACGATTACAGGATCGATGAAGTGAAGGAGCGAATGAAAAATGAGGATCTGAAGCAACTCACCATCCTCGCCATTGCATTTGATTCAGGATTCAACTCCAAATCGAGCTTTAACACCATTTTCAAAGAGAAGACCGGTCAGACCCCCAGCGAATACCTGAAAACGCTGGAGTAAGCCTACCTCCAGAAATTACGGAACGACCGGCCGAGCACCGACCTGTAGATGCGCAGGTAAATCTTTCGATGGGGCGGATGCTTCAGGAAAAGCTCAAACCACATGGGTTTGATCATGACGGATTTATGATG
>JAGLPR010000469.1 GCA_023137255.1 Bacteroidales bacterium
GGCCATCGATGCCGATTACATTCCACTTATGCAGATGGAACTCAGGGAGGGAAGGAATTTCGACCCCGCCCGGCCCACCGATCCGCAAAGTGGTTTGATCCTGAATGAAGCTTGTATTGGTTTCCTGGGATTGGGTGATTCATTGGTTGGGAAACGCATTCAGCAGATTGAGATCCTCGGTGTTTTGAAAAGTGGAAAATACAACTCACTGCATGACAATTCCAGGCCGGTAGCACTGTATTTTATGACCGGGAACCGCGGCTATATGAATGTGAAGCTGAATACAACTGATCTTCCCGGTGCCCTGGAGTACATCCAAAAGAGCTACGAAACTTTTTTCGAAAACATCCCGTTTGAATACAGTTTCCTCGATCAGACTGTAGAGGAGATGTACCGCAACGATATCAATCAGAGTAAATTACTGGGAGTCTTCACCATTTTAAGCATTGTGATCGCCAACATAGGTCTGTTTGGACTGGTGGCCCTGCTGAACCGAAAACGAATACGGGAGATCGGGATCAGAAAAGTAAACGGGGCGCAAAAATGGCAGATCGTGATGCTGCTGGGAAAACAGCTGATGGTCTGGGTGGCGATTGCTGTGGTCATTTCCATTCCGGTCACCTGGTACATCTCCAGGCTCTGGTTGCAAAACTTTGCCACCAGAATCACCTTTTCCTGGTGGATCATTCCGCTGGGTGGATTGATCATCCTTCTGAGTGCTCTGCTTACCACCGGCCTGATGACTTTACGTGCATCCTCCAGGAACCCGGTGGAGACGCTGCGATACGAATGACGGGGCGTATCAGTTATACCGCTTCAGCAAGTAGTAAACCGGTATCCCCACTGCAATCACACCCAGTGCAATGGAGGATTCCACCGGACGTTCCAGGTAGGCCAGCACCAGGATCGTCAGGGAGAGAATAATAAATATCAATTGGGGAACCGGGTACCCGGGTGTCCTGTACTCTGACTGTTTGCTGATCCTGATCTTAAAAACGCCCGCCACAGCAAGGATCGGGAAGATGCCCAGGGAGAAACTCAACAGTGTAATGATCTGGTCAAAGGTCCCCGACACCACAAAAATCATAGCCAGTCCGCTTTGAAGCAAGATGGAAATCCCGGGAACCTTGTGGCGGTTGATTCGCTTCGCAATTTTGAAGAAATGTCCCGATTCGGCCATGGCGTAATAGACCCTGGGACCTATGATTACTAGCACACTGATGGAGGAGAGCAGGATCACCGCAATAAACAGGGAAAAGAACTGATCCAGCGAACGACCAAACAGATTATTGGCCGCCTCTCCTCCAATAGAGATTACCCCCTTCATCTCCGCTGCCGGCACTGCATAGACATAGAGGGTGTTCAGTAAAACATAGATAAGGATTACAAAAAGGGTTCCGGTGATCAGTGACCGGGGTATGTTCTTAACCGGATTCAGAACCTCCGAGCCTATATAGGTGGAAGCGTTCCATCCACTATAGGCAAACATAATCCACATCAGGGCAAGTCCCATGGTTTTCAATCCTGCCCACCCGGAACCAACATCCAATTGTACCCTGAAATGATCAAAACTGCCTTCCCCAAAAACAAATCCGGTAAACACCAGGACTATGATCAGCCCTACCTTCAGAATGGTGAGCAGGTTCTGGACCTTTGAACCTGACTTCAGTCCGAAATAGTGAATAAGCGTAAAGACCAGAATGATTCCCACGGCGGCAGCCTTCTTGAAAAGCGTGATCTGTTCGGGGAGAGCTTCTTCAGGAAAGGCCCTGATAAGGTACTCGCTGAAGGCCAGGGAAGAGGCAGCCACAGGAGCCGAAAACCCCACAAAAAAGGAGACCCAGCCACTTAAAAACCCAGCCAGCGGGGAGAAGAGTTCGGACAGAAAAGCATATTCGCCCCCTGCCCTGGGGAACCTGGCTCCCAGCTCGCTGTAGCTTAATGCCCCGCACAGTGCGATCACCCCTCCAAGCACCCAGAGTATCAGAAGCAGTCCGGGATCATGCAGTTGTGCCAACAGCAATCCGGAAGTGGTAAAAATCCCTGCACC
>JAGLPR010000047.1 GCA_023137255.1 Bacteroidales bacterium
GTAACACGGCTGATGGAAATAAGTTTGCCGGTATCATCTTTTATTGCCACATCCCACACATGTTTAAAATCAGCTTTGACCTGCAGGGTAGCCCTGGCAAAAAGGGTCCCATGCCTTGCCGGTGCGATATGCTGACTGTTGACCGAAGAACCAAGCACATTGAAACGGTCCGGATCCACCAACAAATAGGAGGCGGCACTGCCCACACTTTCGGCCAGTGAGATAAGCGCCCCGCCATGTACTACTCCCATGGGCTGATACAGCGCTGGGGTGATCTTCATCTCTGCATCCAGGGTAGTGTCTGTATGCGCGGTAAATACAATACCGAGCAGATCCATGAAAGTATCCTTGCAAGCCCTGTTTATTGCTTCAATCTTCATACCCGCTGTTCGCTTTGTCCAAAGATACGATTTCCTTCTGTTTCTTCTCCAGGATAAGCAACATCACCGATCCGAGGAAAAGGGATCTGCTGTCTGATACCTCGAAACCGGCTTTTTCGAGAATCGCATTCATCTCCCTGATGGTGTAATAGTTCTTGGAAGAGCTGGCCAGGTATTGATACGCTTTCAGATTTCCCGAGATCAATCCCCCCAGATAGGGAAGGATGAACCGCAGATAGAGAGTATTGAACAGCCTCCATACGGGGTTTTCCGGCCTGCTGCTCTCCAGCACAACCAGCTGTCCACCGGGTCGAAGCACCCTGTTTATCTCCGAAAGGTGACGGTCTGCCCGTGAATTTTTATAGACCAGGTTCCTGATTCCAAAGGTGATGCCCAGGGCATCGAATGTACCATCCTCAAAAGGCATCTCTCCTGCATCGCCCTCAAGGAAAGTTACAGGCGGGATCTTTTCACGCTTACTGAGCTTGCTGAATTTTTCCCTGGCCACCTCCAGCATGTCAGGGCTGAAGTCGTAAGCGGTCAGTTCAACATCCTCATTTGCATTCCGGGCCACCTCCAGCACAAAATCGCCTGTTCCTGTGCAAAGATCCAACACCGTGTCAGGAGCTTTCTTCAGTAGCTCAATGACTGCCTGTCTTCGCCATGCCCTGTCCCTGCCAAATGTAAATATGTGATTTATGCGGTCGTATGAGGAGTGGATGTCTCCATAGAACGACTGCAGGGGAAAATCCTTCATCCCCCAAAGATATTATTTTTGCTTTTACTCAACCCTGAAACGGGCAGTGGCTGACAGCACCTCCCCCAAAAGTCACATTTCCTTTCAGTTAGATCTCGTTGATCAGATCGATCCTCTCAATCTTCTCAGGTGAAAGCGCCAGGACAGCCTCATGATCAAACACCGAAATATGATCGATCAGCAACTGCTTTATCCGGGTCCCGTAAAAGGGAATATTTTTGCCCCTGGAGGGCTCCTTCCCTTCAGGTTCCTGAAGAAATGCTCCCCGATCCTGAACTGATCCACCCGGTCACCCACCAGAACCATCTGGTTGTCGGCCCCGTTCAGGGTCCGGTATTCAACCTCCACCTGCAGGGCATGAATGTCATACCTGAGCCATACATTATTCTAGACCACTCCGCGAATGGTTACATTCAGTTCCAGGTCAGGTTCAGCAATCACCCCGGTTAGTTCGACATTAGACTTCCCTGATAACTGATGGTTTAAAGCGATGCTTGTTATTTATAAATAGTATTTATTTTTTCCCTTGCAGGAATTCCACCACCGTAGTATGTCCTGCCTGTTGTGCAAAGTAGGCTGCATTGTCCCCATCGATATCTTTCAGGGTCTGATCGGCACCATTGCTCATTAAAATTTTTACCACCTCCAGGTTCCCTTCGGCAGCTGCATGCATCAAGGGCGTAAAATGCTCATCTGAATCCACCACATTGGGGTCCGCTCCTTTATCCAGCAGAATTTTCACCGCTTCGGGAAAGGGGCCTGTTGAACCGTACAAAAGCGCAGTGCGGCCCATCGGGTCGCGTTGATCCACCACTGCCCCTGCTTCCAGAAGATCAAGTAAAATTTCTGAATGACCATTGAATGCTGCGAACATCAGTGCTGTATGACCATCCGGGTCAATTGCATCTTCAGTGACACCCATTGCCAGGAGCTCCTTTACCTTTGTCGCGTCTCCTTCATAAGCTGCCTGTCGGAGCTGCTCCTCAGAAACAGAGTCCGCCTCTGCCAATGGGGGCAGGGTCTCAGTTTTCTGAGGCGGTTCCGAATTACTATCTTCCACACGACCTGCCTGGTTCTTACAGGCCATCGCCAGAAACAACATTAGTAAAACTGCCACAGTATGTGGTCTGTACAGATACTTCATGGTTGCGGGACTTTGATAAGTTGTCGAAGATAGAAAGAAATATCGTTTAGTACCTTCTTCTGCCGTTCCCGAACCTGGGATTAACAATGTTGTTGTATATAGATCCGAAGGTATAGGTGATCCCGATCTCGCCCTCTATATTGTAACTTGTTTCCAGTTCCTGAAGTTGCAGCAGGATTTCCGCCTCGGAGGCTTCGCCCTTCACCAGCGACAGCTGGTCGTTGATGCGGGCCGCCGCCCCTCCAACCCTCAGTGACAATCCTTTCAGGATCCGTACGCTCACATATCCGTTCAGCTCAATGCGATTTTTTGAAAAATCGTGAAAGAAATTGGATCCCTCCAGGGCCACATTGATGGAGCCCCATTTCTCCTGTACCTGGTAAGCCAGCTGTAGCTTCTGCTGCCATAAGAGCTCCTCCATTTTGTTGTATATGGTGGTATCGTCGTAGATCCTGTATGAGTTTCCCACTCCATAAAGGATCCTTAACTGCCTGTGGGTAGACTTGGAGTATGGAAATATGTTGTACTCCACCGACGGAAGCACATCGACTGAAAATCTGGTATTGGTGTAACTCGATGAGAGCAGCTCACCTTTGATACCGGCCGACCAGTGTTCTCCCAGGCTCTTCACGGCCAGGAGTTCGAAGTTCTGATAACTTTTATCGTTGGTGTAGAGGGTATCGTCGTAGGTATACTTTGTCCGGGTATAGCGGTGGTCAAAATCCAGTTCAAGTTTCCAGTCATGGGTAATCTTGGTAGCTGAAACCGAGCTGCGCAGGGAGAGCTCTTTGTAGGATTCCTCCCCCTCAAATTCGGGTTCTGCCTCAAGCTCAAACACCCAGTTATTCCAGCGATCCTCCACCACCTGTTTCTCCACATTTTCGGTGGGATCGATTACTATTTCTTTGTAGAGCGGAGTCTTTGCCACGTAGGGCATCAGTCCCATCTTCAACATCTGGGTGCGCCAGATCCTCTGGTAGTCCCTCGAATCATCAGGCCGGCAGGAGTAGATCAGGGTATCGTTCCTGCCCAGGAAGTCCTGCTGACCCACAAAAGCATAGGTATATCTCCTGCCTCCACTGCCGGTTGTCTCACGGGTCTCAAGGATGTAGATCTGGGCCTCCTTTACATCCCTCACATAATTTACATAGGGAATCTCTTCACGGATGTAGTTCATATCACAGTGGGCGCAGTCGATAAAAATACGAACGGCATCTTCTCTCTGTACAGCGTCAGAGGAATCCTGTTCCTGTCCATAAAGTTGAAATGTGGTTAAAAGCCCCAGGAGGATGGGCAGAAAAAGACCTAAGGATCTGGTGTCCATCATTGGTGTTGAATTTCGTAGTAGGTAAGTAAATTAGACTGAAACCTTTCCGAAAGGTTTAATATGGCGCCGGGAGATCTATGAAATGATCACTCTTCCGCGCAGAGAGCCTGGTTCAGGGCCACAATGGCACTGTGGTAATCCTTCCGGTTGATGACAAACTGCATGTTCACCTGCATCAGCGACTGGGAGACCGCTTCCACATTGACAGATCCTTCAAACAGCGCCGTAGCAGCCTTCGCCAGTGAACCAGGATAAGTAATATTGGTTCCCATGGCACATACCAGGGCAGCTTCCTTGATGGTCACTTTGTGATAGAGCCCTTTCAATTCTGTCTCCAGGGCCGGCGATATATCTTTTTCCCACACAACCATGGTGATGCTGTTGGCATTGGTGGCTTTCAGAATGTATGAAATGTGATGCCGCTGGATCACCTTCATCAGGTTCATATCATATCCCACCTGTCCCACCATAAAGGGATCATGCACCTCCACGGCAATCACGTTATCTGAGCCGGAAATGATCTCAACCCTGGATTCCTCTCCCACATAGTCCTTTGAAATAAGTGTTCCGGGGTGCTGTGGTTCAAAGGTATTCTTGATCCTGATATTGATTCCTGCCACCTCCAGCGGTTTGGAGGCTTTGGGATGAATCGCCTCCATTCCGATATCGGCCAGCTGATCGGCCACATTGAAATTGGTGGCACCCACAGGCTTCGAATTTTCAACCCCAACAATGGCCGGATCGGCACTGGAGAGGTGGTACTCCTTGTGGATGACAGCTTCGGCCGCCTTCACCTCCACTGCGATCTTGCTGAAGGTCACTTCGGAATAGCCCCGGTCGAACTCCCTCATGATCCCCTCTGTGCCCTTGGTATAACCGGTAGCCATGGGAACCGTACTTGAACAATCGATGTCAGAAAACGCACGGTGTATCCTCTCATCGATGGTCAGGTATTCTGCATCGTGGAACCCGCAAAGGTCCACAAAGGTAGACTCCACACCATTGTTTTTCAGAATGTTCACCGAATTGAAAGCTGAATGTGCCTCCCCGATGGAAGCAAGGATCTCCCTGGCTGCCAGCAAAATATTCTGTTTATTCACATACCCGGAGGCCATCACCTCTTCCAGGCTCACCAGGTAGTTCCTGCACTGCTCGACCCGCTCCCTGATAAAGGCGTCGGCCA
>JAGLPR010000470.1 GCA_023137255.1 Bacteroidales bacterium
AGAGCTTAAGCCGGTGGATAAAAGTGTGCTGAAGAAGCCCACCAAAGGAAAGAAAGTCACCAGGGAGGAGTATCAGGCCATTGTTGCAGAGAAGATGAAAGAGATGGGCGTGGAAGGTGGTGGTGCCGGAAGCACTCATTCGGTGGTGATAAGGATACATCAATAAATACATTAGTCATTGATCCGGGATCGAATTGGGATGAGTAGAAAGAGCTTTTTTTTATTGGTATTGTTCATATTGTTTGTCTTACAGGCAAATGGCCAGAGCTGGTCCATGACCGGCAGGCTGTATGACGACCAGGTAAACCCCCTGGTTTCGGGTACAGTGGTGCTTTTGAATCCGGTCGATTCCACCATGGAATTCTTTGGGATCACCAATGCCCAGGGACAGTTTGAGATCAGGAACATCAAAGAGGGCAGTTATCTTCTGCAGGCTTCTTTCATGGGATTCCACACCTTCTACAATCCCGTCAGGATTCCAAGGGCCGAAGGATCGGATGTGGGCGATATAGTGATGCAGCCCTTGCCGGTCGATCTGGAAGGAGCAGAGGTGGTGGGAGAGGCGGTTCCCTTGCAGATCCACGGTGATACCGTGGTTTACAATGCAGCAGCTTTCAAGACCCGTCCCGATGCCATGACCGAGGAGCTGTTAAAAAAATTGCCCGGGGTGGAGGTCGATCGTGCCGGGAACATCAAGGCACTGGGAGAGGATGTAAACATCGTTTATGTGGATGGAAAGGAGTTTTTCGGTAGCGACCCCACAGTGGCCACCCGGAACATTCCGGCTGATGCCATCGATAAAGTGAAGGTGTACGATAAGAAATCGGACGAATCGGAATTCACAGGGATCGATGACGGAACGCGAAATAAGACAATAAACCTGGAACTGAAGGAGGACAAGAAAAAAGGGGTGTTCGGGGATGTACTGGCCGGGTATGGAACCGGTCAGCATTATAAGGCCAGCGGAAAGGTGTATCGTTTTACAGATAAAATTCAGATGGCCGGACTGGGCATGATCAACAATGTAAATGAGTATGGATTTTCCTTCAACGATTACCTCGATTTCAATGGGGGGATTGCAGCCATGAAGGGAGGTGGCGGATCGGCCAAAATCTCCATGGGTGGGGACAACGCTTTCCCGATCAATTTTGGTCAGCCGGTAGACGGACTGGCCACCACCGGGGCAGGGGGACTCAACTTTTCATATTCGACCGATAAGCACAACCGGACCTACATATCTTACCTGATCAACGGGAGTGACAAGGATCTGGAGCAATTGACCCGCACAGAGCGTTATACCGAAGAGGGATCTTTCACTACCAGCGACCAGACGGTGCAAAACACCGGTAACATGGCCCACCGCATCAATTTTGGATTGAGACGGCGGATCGATTCCACCCACAACCTTATTTTCAGTGGGAACATGGGCCTGATGTACAATGATCTGGCCCGGCTCCAGGAGACCGGAAACATGATCGGGGAGGAGCTGGTGAGCAGCCTGTTAAGCGATAGGGTGGAGCAATCGGACCGGATCAGCGGAAACCTGTCGGGCACCTATTATCGCATGATCGGGAAGAACAAATCGGTACTGAAGTTTTCGGCCGACGGCAACTTTTCCAAAAGTCTGGATCAGATCCGCATCGATAACCAGACTAACTATATCCCAGGCAATGAACCGGATCTGTTTAACCAGTATCAGGACAACCGGACCGACCAGTCCAGTCTCTCTCTGGTAGCAGCCTATACCCAGAAGATCGGAAAAGGGCTCTACCTCGATCCGGTGGTCAGACTGGGGGGTACCCTTGAGCAGCTGGATCGTGTTCAGGGGCCTTTGGACAATGGGATGGTACCCGTGGATTCGGTCAGTCCGGCTTTTAACAAAGATTACCGCTGGATCAGGCCCGGGTTCAATTTCCGGTGGAACACCAAGAAATCTCAGCTTTCCGTTGGGATCATGGCAGAATTCGGGACCCTGGAAAACAGCCTTAATCAAGTTCCTTACCCGGAGTCAGCACTGCGCTATTTTACCCCCACATTTTCGTGGGATTATTCGGCTGCAGCAGGCAGGAAGTTCAATATCTATTACTCCTCATCGGTAAATACCCCCACAGTGAGCCAGTTGTTGCCTGTAGTGAATTACCTGAATCCCTTGAATATCTATTACGGGAATCCTTCGCTGGCTCCGGAATACAAGCACAACCTTATGGTGCACTGGCTGATCTTTGACCAGTTCTCATTTACCTCGTTTATGATGGCGCTGAGTGGAGGCTATACCAGCGACAAAATCAACTGGTCCACCACGGTGACCGACGACCTGGTACAGATCAGCACCCTAACCAATGTGGATTGGGACTACCAGTCCCGACTGAACCTCGATTTTTCTACCCCCATACGTAAACTGGGGATCAAGGTCAATCTGGATGTGGAGGAGAGCTGGAACCGTGGCATGAACCTGGTCAATGATGTGAACAACATATACAATACGCTGAACCACCGCTACTCGCTCAGTGCAGACAACCGGAAAAAGAAAAAATGGGATGTGGAATCAGGGCTTGGCATGACCCTTACCAATACCTGGTATGATATCCAGGAGTCGCTCAACAACCGGTATTTCGATCTATCCTGGTTCGGAGACATCCGGTATACGCCCTCCGAGAAGTGGCATTTTGAAGTCACAGCTGATGTGACCAGCTATTCGGATCTTGGTGTGGATGAGTCGATCCAGGTTCCTCTGTTACGCGCCGAAGCCAGCTATTTCTTCCTGGCCCACCACCGGGGAGTTCTGACCCTGTCGGGGTTTGACCTGCTCGACCGGAACCAGAATGTGCAACGCATCAGTGAACTGAACTACCTGCGCGAAACACGTTCCAACACCATGGGCCGCTATGTTATGCTCACTTTCAAGTACAGGTTGAATAAAATGGCCAGGGAAGGAGGCATCAAGGTGGATATGCACAAAAGAAGGTGACAGCGAATCTCACCACGACTTTCCAATCACTCGTACGGGATCTGCTTTAAGGCTTTAAATTTTTTCCGCCTGTTTTGTCTTACCCTGAGCAGGATAAAGGCCATGACAAACAGCAGGATAAATCCACCAATCACCAGCGCCTGCCAGGTACGGGTTTCGGGTGCCG
>JAGLPR010000471.1 GCA_023137255.1 Bacteroidales bacterium
CTCATTTCATGAAATTTGCTGCAGGCCGGACATCTGAGCAGTATCGTTATTGGGATCTGAAGATGGATAGCCGCTATAGTGGATTTTCCCTTGAGGAGGCTGTGAATGAATTACGGGAAAGAATTATTGAATCGGTCAGGCAACGGACTCCTTCCGGGGTCCAGATTGGAGTTGAGTTAAGCGGGGGATTGGATTCATCTGGGATTGCTTCAGTATTGGTTGCGATTCTGGGAAAGAACAGGCCCCTATATGCATATACACATTCTATATCTCCAGAGGGAGCGGCGAGGCATGGCTATTTGAAAAGTGAGCTGGAGTACAGCAAAGCCATTGCCGATACGTTTGATTCTATCAGGCAGTTTATTGTCACAGAAGAGGATGCTTCAGGCAGCTATGGGGCACTGATAAATCAATTAGAGCAGGAGGCACGGCCTGTTAATCAGACTTATGCTCTGCAATCAGATCTGTTGTTTGAGTCGGCAGGGAAATCTGGTATTTCAGTGATGTTCTCGGGCCTGGGGGGTGATGAAGGAATTACCAATAGTGGTGGGGCCATTTTTAATGAATTGATCAAGGAGGGCCGGCATTCGGAATTAAGAGAGAATATCAGGACTACTGTACATCGTCAGGGGGGCAGCATTTTCAGAAAGTTGATCAGGCACTATCTGAAGCATTACGCTCCATGGACAATCAATTTGTATCAGAAGGATTGGAGAGTGAGCAGGTACCGCTCTTTTTCCATTCGAAAGAGCCTCGCCCGGAAATACAGGATGAAGCGGAGGTATTTCCGGAGTTCCCCGTTTCCGGACAACCCGGATATCAGAGCCATACAATATACCCGGCTTATGCATCCTAATATTCCGGGACGGATTGAAGAGACTTCACTATTGGTTCAAAAACACGGAGTAGAGTACAGGTATCCCTTTTTGGATGTGAAACTGGTAGAATTCTTTTACTCCTTACCCTCTGAGTATAAATACAGAGATGGTCAGGGGAGGTATCTTTTTCGAAAGGCGATGGAAGGGATATTACCGGATAAAGTACGATTGAGGGGAGATAAAGACGGGGGGACCGTCCCCAATGTTGCAGTGAGAGTGCAACAGGATGTACAAATATTCAGGGAAATCATAGAGGATGGCCGCCAGAAAAACAAATTCCATTATGTGGATTATCAGAAGCTTGATAAGATGCTTGACACGTTTCAGAACACGGATAAAATAAGAAGATTAAAAGTTACTTCCAGAGAATTCCTAAGCCCTATAAGTGTCCTCATCCTTCAAAAATGGCAGCGGGAGGGAAAGATTGATATTGGGATTAAGTGTTGATCTCCCAATTCCCAATCCCACCGCTAAAGCTATTTTAGGAGAGGTCACCGTAGATGGGTTCAAGTCAGCCGTAGATAGGCATAAGATGGTTGCAGATGGGCGTATGATGCCTGTTGATAGGTATAAGAAGCTTGTAGATTAGCATAAGTCGGGTGCAGATGGACAGGTTGTCAGGGCACACGAATGTGGGATGATTGTGTATGAATATCAGTCCATTGCGCATCGATTTGAGAAAAAAGGGCACCAATACGGGAATTTTGCATTGAAGCACCCGGGAACGGGGGCTTTATTACTTTCTACTTTAGACTTTTAGCTGATGAAATAACTGCGGGGCAGTTATTTCATCACATGACTCATTATCCCAACCGCCTCACCAGCCTTCCCATCGCGGAAATTTATCATTATAGTGTACTGCCCGGTCTTCCTGCATAAAAAATTGATGGGGTTGTACTCTTTTTTGGTGCGGGTGTCGTAGGAGGAGACGACCATGTTGGTGTTGTCGTAGATGCGGATGATGGCCTGGCCTTTGTCGTTGCACAGGTTGAAGCGGTAGATGTTGTTACCGCGGAGGATCACTGCCTGGCGGTAGACGGGGGGGGCTTCATCTTTGACGCCTTTTGGGAGGCTGACCACGAATTCCTTTAGGTAGATGGCGCCTTCGCCGGCTTTGGAGGCGCACTCCTGCACGCGCTCTTTGCGGTCGCTCTGGACCATGGAGATCATGGTGAGAGCCAGTATGATAGCAATAACCGCCTTCAAGGACCCTAAAGACTTTACAGACTTTATAGACTTTACGACTTTCAGCTTTATGACTTTCAGCTTCACGACTTTCGACTTTTGACTTTCGCCTTTCATACTGCTTCAGCTTTGATGTTCATATGCATGTTCCGGACCTGTTCGGTGACTTCGATGATTCTCTTCAGGAGTTCATCGCTCATGGTCACATGGGAGGATTCGCTCTGCACCACCAGCAGCATCCCGTCTTTCTCGATGGTCTGTGGTTCGCCCACTTCGTAGGTGATCTTCACTTCGTCGTAAACGCTTTTGATGTTTTCAAAGTCGGTGATGTAGTCGGCGATCACCTGCTCGTTCTTGTAGTTGTTGAGGATCAGGAGGAGGTCGTTGAGGATCAGTTTCTGCTCACCAATCATCGATTTCAGATCCTCGTTGCTGGTCTGTACCGCCACCTGGGTGGCCAGGTAGAGGCCTTCGATCCAGACTCCGGCAATCATCAGTGTGCTCAGGTTGCTGCGGTCGGTCTCTCTCAGGTAGTCGTCCATGTTGTTGAAGCTGTTGATGGAGATAAAAAGCAGCGAGTCGAGGTCGGAACTGGTGGTGGCCAACCGCTTGATGGTGGCAAAATCGAAGAATTGTCCGATCTGCAGCGCATCGGCCAGCCGGTTGATGCTGGAGAGGTAGTTGACCGCCGTTCCGGTTTTTTCGTACATGTTGAGGTACCCCAGGTCGGCACTGAGGGCTCCCAGGCTGAAGGCCATTTCAAAACTGGTGGTGCTGGTCGACAGTTTCTCGGGGTCGGCCAGGTAGGCAGTTGAGAACGGAACGTGCAGCGAACTGATCAGGGCGGCCACCTCAATGGGGGAGGCGAGGTTCTGAATGATGTCATTCATGGTTTCTGAAGAGATCTGAAGCTCTCCCACCTCCACATCGTCCATATCGACTTCGAGATTCCCGGAGGAACGCTGACCACAGGCCGCCAGGAGGAAGAGGGCCGCCAGCAGAAGCAAAACTTGTTTTATCATGGCATTATTCTTTATGATGCTGTTGTTTAGCGGGTTAAATATATAAAACTAATCCGTCGGAAAAATGGGTGACAGAGAGATGTTTTAAACAAACTTTCGTGTAAAGCAGATTGGGATCAACAGGTATTGCGTCTGGGATCAACCGGTATTTCGCCTGAATAACCTGCTTCGGGCCAGCTTTCCCACCAGGTCGTAGTAGAGGGTGAGGTAGAGGACGAGGGTCAGGAACCAGATAAATCCGATGTTGAAGCGGTAGGTATCGAAATACTTGCCCAGGAAATATTTGCGGGGGGCGAAGAAGTGGGAGCGGATGCCTATGCCCTTGGGAGCAGGATCGAGGAAGATGGGATCGATCTGCTGGTAGAGCCTCCCTTCGTACTCAATCACCTGGTTCTTCTCGTAGATCTTTTTTACCTGGTCGGCCACACTCTCGTTGTGGTACATGTTTAGCCAGGTGAAGTAGAGATCGCGGCGGTCCTGCATCAGTTTGCCCAGGTAGCGCTCTTTCTCGCGGTTGGCCACGGAGAAATTGTTGATAAAGTGCTGTTTCAGTGCCTTCAGGAGCCGGGTGGCTTTCTCCAGGGTGGCCTCGCTGATGGAGGCTGGATCGAGCTCTGCCTCCTGGAAATGGAAATCTTCCACAGCGCTCTGCCAGTGGAGCAATTCGTTGGTAAGTACTTCCCAGGCCTGGAGGGTTTCACTGAGCGATCCGGTCTCCCTGAATTCATAGCTGCACATGTTCAGTCGCTGCTCAAGTTCCGGCATCAGGTAGGCCGATTTGAAGTTATTGTAGCTGATCCGTTTTTCATAATCGTAGAAGTTCTTCTCGAAGGTGTTGTCCTTGAACTGGCGTACCATCAGAGCTTCATAGGACCATTTGGTGGGCATGATTTCTGCGATCAGGGGAACACGATCGATGGAGGTGATTTTGCGGTTCAGTTTTTCGAAGGAGAACATGGCCCCACTCAGGACCATCATGGGGATCATCACCAGAGGAATCACAATGTAAATGGTCACGGCCGAATTGAAGGCGGAAGAGATCACCAATCCGATCAGGTTGGCGCAGACTGCTGTGGAAAAAAGGGCCAGCCAGTAGGTAAAGGTCATGTGTTGTATCTCGAGAATCGCGTTGGCAACCAGGACAAAGGCCAGGGTTTGAATGGCCGAGATGGCCACAAGGGTGCCCACTTTGGCCATCAGGTAGGAAGAACGGCTGAGGTGAAGGAACTTTTCCCGCTTCAGGATCTTCCGGTCCTTGAAGATCTCCTCGGCGCTGATAATAAGACCCAGGAAGAGGGCCACAATCAGGGCCATAAAGATGTAGATGGGAATGTTTTCGTTTTCCCGGAATATGTATTGATTGCTGACCGGGTCGGCGATGTAGCGGACAATAAAGGCCAGGATAAAGGCCAGCACCGGGCTTACCAGCAGGGTCATCAAGAGGTACTGGCTGTTGTTGATCTTCGATTTCAGATCGCGCTTCAAATAGTTGGTGAGCTGAGCGAACCAGCCGGGAACTTCCAGGGGGGAAGGGGCTTCGGTATCGGGGATGCTCTCGGAGTGGGGAGGCAGCTTTTGCCGGTACATGTCTTCCCAGGTTTGCGGACTGATCTTTCGTTGCTCGGTGTAGTTTCCATATTCATCCAGCTGGCGGGCTTCGATGATGTTGAAGATTAACTCGGGATTCACGTTCCCGCACACCGGGCATTCGCCCACACTGGCATTGACCTG
>JAGLPR010000472.1 GCA_023137255.1 Bacteroidales bacterium
GCAAGCTGTTTCAGAAAGGTGGTTTTGCCGGTACCGGCTTTACCAGTTAAGAAAAGATGGCTGTTTGTAGAGTTGATAAAGCGGGCAGCCGTCTCAAGCCTGTCAGTTTGATGCATACGCATAAACAAAAATAAGAAATTCCGGATGACCAATGGAGTATTTAAGTTAATGCCAGCGTTACCGGAATGCCGGCTCCATGATTTGTTGTTCTGAATGACTTTCTAACCTTTCTGTTGTGCAGAGAGGGTTCCGACCAAGTAAATTCAGGTCTTGAAGCTTCAGACGGAGTCTAATTGCTTTCAAACAGTGCATCCATGGTCACATCAATGGCATTAAGTGAATGGGAATGTGTGTTTTCATTCAGTCCAAAAGTAGTGATCATAGTCAGAAAAAGCGCTTTTCTTGTGCGTGTCTGCTTTCGAAACACTTCCATCTTCCGCCTGAGATCTTTGGCATAAGCAGCCTCGATGCTAAACCCCGAACGGCAGAATTTCATCTCACAGACATTGATGACCATATCCTGTCGGTCGATCAGGAGATCTATTTGTACCCCTTCATCTCCGGATCCTCTTTCGGGCCTGTATTCCCATGGGGATTCGTTGGATGCGATCTGGTCTATCCGCATGTGGTACTTGATTTGAGGGATGTGCTTGGCACATATCCCCTCGAAGCAGTATCCCGACCAGGCATGATACCGGGGGCCGGATTGTTTCTTCATCCAGTATCCATTACCAGGTTGATGTCTTCCCAGAGGGGAGATCCAGGTGTGATGGAACAAAATGTACTCGTCAGAAATCCGGTAGAGGGCATCCTTGTTTCTTTTACCAAAAGGGATGTAGGAGGAAATGAATCCGGAGGTTTCCAGTTCATAGATCACCCTGGAAGCCCCGCCTCCGGAACTCATACGGGCCCTGGTTAGGAGTTCGTTCCGTTTCAGTCCCTTTTTTTTCCCGGCCAGAGCCAGGATGACCTGCTCATGTTGATCGTTCTGTTCAAATAGTGATGCAAACAGGTTTTTGTATTCCTCTTTCAGCGGAGCCTCATGGGCGAAAATTATGTCATCGATGGCGTGAGCTGCCGAGTGCTGCCTTTGAACGAACGACCAGTAATATGGAACTCCTCCCAGAGCCATGTATAACAGCAGTGCCTGATATCGGTCAAGCTGCCGGATTTTTCTTTTCTCCAGGTATTCCATCGTTTCGGACAGCCTGAATGGCATCAGCCTGATATGGCAGGTGATCCGGTTATGAAGTCCTCCTTTTGAATCGATTATATGCTGTATCATCCAGGAGGCCGCGGAGCCGCAGAGAATTAATACCAGGTCCTTTTGCCTGGAACCAAAACTGTTCCAGAAATGCTCCAGGTGTTTCAGAAAACCCGACCGGGGTGTATTGAGCCAGGGAAGTTCATCCAGGAAAACAACTTTTTTACCCTTTTGTTTATGTTGCCCGAGGAAGGCTTTCAGTTGGGCGAAGGCCTCCTGCCAGGAAGTTGGGGCTTTCAACGGAATTCCGAATCCCGTGGAATCGGTAAGAGTCTGGGCAAAGTTATTCAGCTGTTCCCTTAGAGTGGCCCCGTGGATTCCGGTTAGTTCGAAACAAATCCGTTCAGTGAAGTATTCCCTGATTAAAAAGGTTTTGCCAACCCTTCTGCGTCCGTAAACGGCGATTAACTCGGGCTGATCAGATCGCAAGACTCTCTCAAGTTTTCTGATTTCTTCTTTTCTGCCGGCAATGTTTTGAAGAGACATCCTGGTTCAATTTATTATACTTGGCCAAATATATAAAAAAATATGAGATTTGGCCAGATTAACCAATCTATACTTGGCCAAAACATATATATAATTAGGAATTTGGCCAGATTAAAATATCTATTACTGTCCTGTTTTCTCCAGATGGGCCTGAACCATGTGTAACTCTCCGTGGGTGTATCTTCCGTTTTGTAAGCTGTGAATCTCGCCGATGGAGTCTGAGGATTCCTGTAACAGGCCAGCCAGCTCCTGTACTCTTTCCTTTGGCAGCACGGCGAAAATATCCAGCGCTCCCTCTCTGATGCCCCTGACAACATGTCGCTCTATGGTGGATGCAGCCAGGTTTCGTTTCGCGGCAATCTCTTTGATCGATTTTCCCTCTTTGATCAGGGCGCAGGTGATCCTGTAGGTTTCCCCTTTTTCGAGTTTCGCTCCCTTTTTGCGTTTTTGTCCGCTTTTTCTTGAAGTGAGCTTCGGATTCTCCTCAGCAGCTTTCTGTGCCATCTCCCACAGCTCACTCCTGCGCTTTATATGCGTTCTGTGTTCCGCTCCGGCTATTTCAATTTTCCGGCCGGACAGGAAGCTGTCAACCATATACTCTGCACGTTCAAGTTTGTCCATGGCGATCATGATCTGCTGTTCAATTTCACTGAGTGCGTTCCGGTAGGTTTTAGTGCGGGTCAGGCGCATCACCTCTGCCAGGTGAAACAGGAGCTGCTTCAGGTTCTCCTCCATAAAGATGGTATAGTATGCGCTCCCTTTTGCAACGCGTTCCAGCAGCACTTCCCGCCTGTTTTGCTGAAGCAATTTCTGCAACTGGCTGCGAAATACGGTTGTATTCCTTCTCTCATCCCTGAATCGTTCCAGCAGAATTCCCATCGCCTTTTGCAT
>JAGLPR010000473.1 GCA_023137255.1 Bacteroidales bacterium
GATGAGGCCAGGAGAGAATCAGCCAGCCTGATTCTAAAGAAGATAGAGGAGATTTCGGGAGGGAGTGGTCCGGTGGTATTGTGCGGAGACTTTAACCTGCCGCCTTCTTCAAAACCGATTGGGCTGATTCGGGAGAAGCTGAATGATGCTTATGAGGTGACCGAGTTAGCTCCCTATAGCTCGGTGGCTACCTACCACGGCTTCACCTACGATGATCCTCCAAAGGAGCGGATCGATTATGTGTTTGTTTCGAAGGATTTGGAGGTGCTTCGTTACGGGGCTCTTACCGATTCCAGGGACCGTGCTTTCTTCTCGGACCACCTGCCGGTACTGGTAACAATACAATTGGTCACCAGATAAGGCCCATACATGTAAATTTCTGAACCCACTTCAGTTCAAACCGTAAAATGATTATAGTTTGAGCTGAACCCAATGAAAAACATCTCTATAATTGCCATCACGGCACTTTTTTTCTCACTTTTTGCATGTGACAACACCCAGGAGGAGGAGACCATCTGCCTGCCGGTGAATATGACCATTACACTGGTGCAGGGTTCCGAGACCAAGAAGATCATTGCCGATTTTCATTACATACCCGACACCGAACTGATCGATCACATTACCTGGAGCGATCACCAGACCCACTATTTTGAATACGATGCATCCGACAGGCTTGCAGTGGTAAAGGCAATGAAAGTGGATGCCAAGGTGCTGGAGGAGATGTGGTTTGTATATGATGGTTCGTTGGTGGAGAGGGTGGACCTGGTCAGACGCAACCTGGATTATGTTTACCTGGAGCCATTGGATTCGATCTATGCCGGCTATGTGGAACTGGAATATAACGGCAAACAGATCATCAAAGAATCGGAATATGAAATTTCTGCAAATGGTCACATGGAGGTGTATGTCAGGAACGTAAGCTATGAGTATGATAACAAGGGTAACCTGTTAACCAGCACTGCGTTGGATCCGGCGACGGGCGCGACTGAACATCTGATCATGACCTACGATAAGAGCAAACACCCGTTCGGCGGACTTCACTACTACTTTTCAGGAGATTCATATGTAAATAATATGGTGAGTAGATCGGTGGAAGAGACCGGGTTTGACTATATCTACGAACTTCAGCTCAATGAGCATGATTACCCGGAGATCATCTATGAAAAGCTGGGTTCAACCACTACACGGATCCTCCGGTACTCCTATATCTGCCTGTAGCCACGATGTGATCCGGTCATTCTCCCTGCTTCCGGCTCATGGTGATTCCGACCGACTTAATGGGCCCTCCCAGGGGAGGGTTCAGTTTCCTTACCCTGATGGTGGCCTTTTCGATGTTGTCCATCTTTGCAAAGAGTGCATCCAGCATCCGTTTCCCGATGTTCTCCAGGAGGTTCGATTTGGTGCGGCGCATTTCGTTTTTAATGATCTGGTAGGCCAGCTGGTAGTTCACCGCATCGTTGAGGTTGTCGGAACTGGCGGGAACCGACAGGTTGGTTTCCATTTCCAGGTCCACCAGGAACCGGTTCCCCACGATCTGCTCCTCCTGGTAGTGTCCATGAAAAGCGTAGAATTCCATCTCTTCAATTACAATTTTGCCCATTTTTCTAAGTTTTGATTGTAACCTGTTGGTAAGTTAATGGAATTAAGCGTTGCCTCCACCTCCACAAGCCTGTTTTCGCCCTTTGATTAATGCCATTGACCCAAACATTGATAGCGATCACAGATTTTAAGAATAATTAACTTGTATTTATCAGCAGGTAGCAATAATTTAAGCACATTCGACCAGATAACCAGAATCTACGGCTATGTTTAAAAGTCTCGTTAAAAACGCCTTCCGAAATATTACCCATAAGTTTGGCTACAGTTTCCTGAATATACTGGGAATGACCCTGGGCATCACCAGTGCCCTCTTCCTGATACTCTATGTTTCAGATGAGCTGAGTTTTGACCGCTACCATGAGCACGGCGACCGGATTTACCGGGTTCAGTCCCACATCGCCGAGACAGATGATGAATTTACCTGGATCGTGGCGCAGATCCCTTTTGCACCCCAGGTGAAGGAGGATTACCCCGAGGTGGAGAGCTATACCCGCTTGTTCAATTTCCAACGCTCCCTTTTTATCAACGGCGACATAGAATTCACCGAAGAGGATGTCTACTATGCCGACTCCACCTTTTTTGATGTCTTCACTTACAAAACCTTAGAAGGAAGTACTGAAGCAGCACTGGATATACCCAATTCCATTGTGCTTACCGAAACCATGGCAGCGCGCTATTTTAGCGGAGACAACGCTGTTGGAAAAAC
>JAGLPR010000474.1 GCA_023137255.1 Bacteroidales bacterium
GAGTGGTTTCTTCATACCTTTTCTAACCGGTACCAGAAACAGGGTCTCAAGCTGGACGAATCGGCAAAATCTGCTCTAAAAAGGTGGTCGTGGCCGGGGAATGTTCGGGAGCTGCAGCACAGTATCGAAAGAGCTGTTATTTTGGATGAGGGTAAAAAGCTGACAGAAGCAAGCTTTCAGTTCACATCTGCAACTGCCTCTTCAACTGCCTCTTTCGATGGGAGCCTCGATGAGGTGGAGGCACGACTGATTAGCTATTCCATCAAAAAGAACAGGGGCAACATGAGTGCGGTGGCGGCACAACTTGGGATCTCCCGCCAGACCCTCTACAACAAAATAAAGAAGTATGGCCTTTAAACATCATAACCGCAACCTGGCTGCAATCATCTCCCTGGTGGTGATGGGATCTGTGGGCCTGGGATGGGCCCTCTTCTCTGCAAGGGTACACCTGTCCATTGTGCTGGGAGCCATCGTAATTGCGGGTGTTGGCCTACTTTTCAGCTTCCTTACAAGCACCAATCGGGAGGTCCTGTTTTTTTTCAATGCCCTGGAGAACGACGATACTTCCATTAGCTACAGATCCGATCGCAGGAGCAGGTTTATCGACGAGCTGCACCAATACCTGAACACACTGAATCTCAGTTTTCGCGAAATGAAGATGAGCAGCGAACTCCGGGAGAACTATTTCAGCCGGATCCTGGAGAATTTGTCGAGCGGACTGGTGGTAATATCAAAAACAGGGCACATCAACCACATCAACGATGAGGCGCTCAGGCTCCTCGGCATTGAGCAGCTGACCCATATCAGGGCACTGGCCGCTTTGCAACCCACACTTTATGCCAGGGTAAAAGAGATGAAACCTTTTCAAAAGGCAGAGTTTGTTCTTCAGGAAGAGGTGCCACGGGCAAAGAGAGTGCTTGGACTGCAGATGGTGGAGATCAATCTAAAGGGGGAGGATGTGAAGGTACTTACCATCCATGACCTTTCGGCCGGGATGGAACGGAAAGAGATCGACGACTGGATCAGGCTGATCAGGGTCCTGAGCCACGAAATCATGAACTCCCTGGCGCCCATTACCTCCATTTCCACTACGCTTAAGGAGGTATGGTCGGAACCGGGGTCAAGCCATAATGAAGGCCCTGATAAGGATCCCAGGATCCGCCAGACCCTGAAAGGCCTCAATGCCATTGCAGAACAGAGCGAAGGATTAACCACCTTCTTTGAGTCGTACCGGGTGTTGTCAAGGATTCCTGATCCGGTCAGAAAGGAATTTCCTGTTTGCGCACTGTTTGAAAAACTGGAAACCCTGGTTATTCATAATGATGACAATGCAGGGGTTCAGATTTTCTTCCAGTGTGATGATCCGGGACTCAGCCTCAGGGCCGATGAACAGATGATCACCCAGGTAATGCTGAACCTGATAAAGAATGCCGTGCAGGCCTCTGACGGAGCGGAATCACCTGTAATTACCGTAACTGCAAAACAGGCGGGTAGCCGGACAATCCTGGCTGTAACCGATAATGGTCATGGCATCCCCAAAGAGATCGC
>JAGLPR010000475.1 GCA_023137255.1 Bacteroidales bacterium
TTCTACATCAACGACAAGCCCACCGGTGCTGTGGTCGGACAACAGCCCTTCGGAGGCGCCCGCGGATCGGGTACCAACGACAAGGCTGGCTCCATGATCAACCTGATGAGGTGGGTTTCACCCAGGACCATCAAGGAGACCTTTGTTCCACCGAAGGACTACAGGTACCCATTTATGGAAGAGGAGTAACGCTCATGGTATTTCCCCGGCCCTTAAATCCTTTATTGCATAAAGTATTGTAGGGGCCTGGGTAAAATCCATTTCACTATAAGTTAAGACGGTGGGATTTTCGGGCTGCTTCGGTTAGATTTTTAGCCACCTCTGTCTCTTTGGCAAAATCGATCCACAGGCTTACTGTGTCAACAATTCTTTCAATTGTTTCTATGGGATTTTTTATTCCCTGCCGATGGGCTACCTCCAACAGGTCTTTGGTGGTAAAGGCATCACGTTTTTGATTGATGCTCATCTGATGGACGTTGGTCCAGTCTCCCCGGGGGTTGTAGTTCCAGGTGACATCGTACGCAGGCGAGAGTCGCCACTCTTCGGTTCTGTCCAATAAGAAAGAGATGTTCTTGGTATGATCGTCCTGATTTCTGGCCACTACGTTGAATACCATTCTCTTGTAGAGTTGATCCATATCCGGATAGGGAAGACTTAAAGCCCGCATCTCCTCAAAGGCATCTTCGTAGGAGTATCCTCCGGCCAGATTAAAATCGAAGTGCGACATGGCACACAAGGTTTGCTTATGCAGTTTCTCACCGTCCGCTGTTCTGTCGAATCGAAGGGTCATGAAATGAGCCCTGCCGTTTTCTTCCAATAATTCGCACGGTTGCATGTTTATTCCGCAAGCAAGTGCCATGTGGTGATAAGCTAGTTCCAGTCTGCCATATCCTGCAGGGTCGCCGAGGGTACCTTCTCGCACCCCGTCAAACTTCAACAGGTAGTAGTGAAAGCCCTCAGGCAAAGGGACCTGTCCTGACCTCACCTCCTTCGATTCAGGATGGTATCCGATAATGGCTTTGGGTCGCTGACCGCCTGCCGAGGACCCCATCCTGATCAGGCTGGCCATTGCTCTTTCCTCATCTGCATTCAGGTCGAGTGAGACCCTGTTTTTCTCCTCCAGCACTTTGTTTGTCAGATCAAGCAGGCGTGCCACTTCAATCTTCTCTTCAGGTTCAGGTGTTTCAGTGGCCGGCTCAAACTCAAGAGCGCCCATTGCTCTTTTACCTACATAGCTTAATTTCTCCAGAGGTGTTAAGCTATGGGTGCCACGGTTCTGAGATCGCAACCATCCCCGAAGTACGGTATTGCCAAAGGCATCGGGAAGTGCATCGGCAAGCAATCCTGGCAGTCCTTCAAAGGTCTGAATGTTCAGCCCGGGGAAGGCAAAGATTCTCTGTCCGCGCAGAAGATCTTCCAAAGGCATGGTTAAGGGAGCAATGTCCAGTCCCAGCCTGACAAAATCGTCAGAAAACTCCATCACGCCATGGTTTCGTTGTGGATCCCATGCCACAGCTCCTACGGTATGACCCCATATTTTGATTTTGATTGCTGCCATTTCATTTTGGATTTCGCACCCGTAGTGTTGTTTTGTCGTTTGAGTTTAAAAGGTCAATCGGGCTAATCTCAACCTGGGGCAGGAAGTGATCGAGTTGATCCAGTTCATTGAGCGCCCGCAGCACCTGGATCAGCGTGGTAACGTTATAGGACTTGCCATGTTCCATTTTCTGAAGTGTATAAACACTTAAGCCGGCACGTTGAGCCAGATCTGATTGCTTGAATCGTTTCTGTATGCGCTTTTCCCGGATGCGATTTCCCAATTCAATTAAAATCGCCTTGTCAGTTTTTCGTTTCCAGTTCATAAACACCGTTATAAGCAGTCCTTGTTTTATATTTATAACAGCAATAAAAGTAGTTATAAAGATGTATATATACAAATAAAACCTATAAAAGTAGGTATTATAATTGTTTTTGTATTTTCTATAGTGTTTCCTTTGCCGTTGTTGAAAGTCTTTTACACCGCAGTGGTAGTCCGTACTCTTTTTTGCATAATTTTGGAGCATGAAGGAGTTTTTCCTGAAGATATGGCCCTGGCTGAAGAACAAGTATGTGCT
>JAGLPR010000476.1 GCA_023137255.1 Bacteroidales bacterium
GGGCCTGTCCCTACGTGAGATAAAATGGTAGCGGGGGCAGGATTTGACCCTGCGACCTTTGGGTTATGAGCCCAACGAGCTACCAACTGCTCCACCCCGCAATATATTTTTGGTATTTTCTGTCTGTCTAGAACGCACTAATTTCTTAGCGGATGCAAATATAATGCAAAATAGTCGATTCTCAAAATTTAGTCCCTACCACGGTGATGCTGAATATGCCGGCGCCTGACTCCCTGTATTTGTCAATTGCATCCCTGGAGACGTGTTGAACCAGGTATTCATCTGGAACATCATTGAGCAGTTCATCTTTGATCTCTATCTGGGAGAAGCCACCATCTTCAATCACTTTCAGGTACTCCTCTTTCTGAAGGGCTCCGGAAACACATCCTGCATAGAGGGCGGCTGCTTCGTGCATATCGTTGGGGAGGTCCCCTTTGAGAACTATGTCGGAAACACAGAAGTGGCCGCCTGGTTTCAATACCCGCTTTATCTCTGAGTATGCCCTCACTTTATCGGGCACTAGGTTCAGTACACAGTTGCTGATGACCACATCGTAAGTATTATCGGGAAGCGGAATATTTTCGATATCTCCTTTTACGAAATCCACATTCTCAAAGTCCATCTTGTCATTGTTCTTCCGGGCTTTTTCAAGCATCTCATCGGTAAAATCCAGTCCGGTTACCGAACCGCTTTCACCTACGATGTAACGGGCGACGAAGCAGTCATTTCCTGCCCCGGACCCCAGGTCCAGTACACTGTGACCAGGTTTGATGCCGGCGTGTTTTGTGGGGACCCCGCACCCCAGTTTCAGGTCAGCATCCGCCACATAACCTTTCATATTGTTGTAATCCAGGCTTAGTACCGAATAGTCTGGCTCTTTGTCCCCGCAGCATCCGCAGCTTTTCTTATGCGATGCAACGGCTATTTCTGCGTATTTCTCTTTAACAATTTGTTTGAGGCTTTCCGAATCTTTCATATTGTTGAATCTTAATTATGACGTAAATATACGTCAAATAATTATATCGACGTAAGAATACGACACAATTTTCTCAATTTAGTTGGAAAGCAGGCTAAAGAGCTGCTGGTAGTTGGCATCTTCGGGATAGTATTCAACCAGTTTTTGCGCATACCGCAGTGCATCTTCTTTTTTTCCGTTTTCCATGGAGATGGTGGCCAGGCTGTAGAGGATATTGCGGTCATAGGGGTGACGTTCAAGGGCCTTTTCAAGTACTTTCAAAGCTTCTTCCGGTTGCTGCTGCGAGTTTAGCCCGATGGCATACACATAGCTGTAGTGTGGATCGTCGGGATCGTGGGTGGCGGCATTTTTCAGGTAAACCATTGCCTCCTCATTGTCGGCCTGCCTCACCTTAAGCAGACCCAGTGAATAGTGGATGGCTGCCAGGTCAGGATATTTTTCAAGGACGCTTTTCAGGACCTGCTCACCCTCATCATCGCGGTTCAGCCTGCGGTAGAGGTCGGTCAGGTTGATATAGGGTCCGACCAGTCCGGGTTCAATCTCAATGGCCTCCTTGTACGACGCTTCGGCTTTCTCAAAGTCTCCCGTATTCAGGTAGAGGTTTCCGAAATTGAGGTGGGTGGTGGGATGGTCGGCATTGATCATCAATGAAGCATTGTACTCTTCCAGTGCGGTATTCAGATCCTCCATGGATCCGGCCGGAATCAGTTCCCGGGGAACAGCAGTCAGGGAGTTGGCCGCCATCAGCCGTACCAGTTTTACACTGTCTGTAAGACGGGGCACTGCCAGGTCGCGGATAAGCTCAGGTTCGGCGAACTGTACCACGGTCATGGTGGCATACCTGACCAGGGGATCGGGATCGCTTACGGTTTGCTTGAGCAATGCTACGGTGGCCTGGTTGGGATACCCCCCAAGCAGCGAAATGGCTGTTGCCCTCACCATAGGAGGTTCCTGCTGGTCACCTCCAAGTCTGATCAGTTCCTGCTGGGCTTCCGGGTAGAGCTGACGGCCGGCCCAGATCGCTTCTCCGTAATGTGGCTGGTTGAGGAGATCCTCTCCATACCACTCCTTGAGGTACCTGGTGGCCCAATCAGTGGATTTATCGGGGTGACACTGGTTACAGGCATTGGGAGTCCCCAGTTTATCGGAAAGGTCCGGTCTCGGGATCCGGATGCTGTGGTCGCGGCGCGGATCGACCACCATGTAGGTGCGTTCGTGCATGTGGCACTCAAAACAGCTGGCTCCCTCTTTGGCAGGATCGTGGAAGTGGTGTTTTCTGGCGCCATATTCGGAGGCCATGTGACAGCGGTAGCAAAGTGCGTTCCCCTGGACATACACTTTACCGCTGTGGGGTTCGTGACAATCCTTGCAGACCACCCCGGCTTGGTACATCTTGCTCTGGAGAAAGGAGGCGTATACATAGACCTCATCCAGGATCTGTCCGTCAGCAAAGTAGAGATCCTCATCCAGCAGTGAGGGCCAGTGGGTATCGAGCAGCGATCCTCCGTGGTAGTAATCTTCTGTGGCAACCGCCCTTCTGGCATGGCACCTCGAGCACATCTGTACCAGCTCGTCCGACTGCCGTGGCACCGACCGGCGGGCCGTCAGGGAATCGGGATCGAAGATCCAGGTGGCATTGTCGGTATCTTTCAGCCTGACTACCAGTCCCATGTCGGGGTAGATATCAGGATTACTGCCGGCCTCCACTTTTTCGGCCCAGTCGATATGTTCCGATCCGGGTCCGTGGCACGCTTCACAGCTTACATCAATTTCCGACCAGTTAGTATGGTACGCCTTTTCACTGTAAGAATAGTTTTTATGCAGGTTGGTTGAGTGGCACTCTGCACACATGTAGTTCCAGTTCTGGGT
>JAGLPR010000477.1 GCA_023137255.1 Bacteroidales bacterium
GCGGTCAGCTCATTTGGCAGCTCTATGAAAGAGGCGCTGGAGGCCTCTTACAGAAATGCCGAAAAAATCGAGTTTGAAGGAAAGTATTACCGCAGCGATATCGGGTTCGATCTATGATCCTGCTTCGAATATTCAAAAACAGCCAGCTGGCAGGGACTGCAGGACTGATCTTCCTTTTGCTCGGGATCTTCCTCTACTCCTTTATCCAGGATTTTAGTGGTGAAGGGGTTTCTTCGGTATCGGACCACCAGGCCATGCAGTTCTACAACCTGGTTTTTGGGGCCATTCACACCGTACCGTTTCTAAACCATGTCATCGCCATGCTCCTGATGATGCTGATCGGCTATATGCTGATCCGTATCGGGGTGAGGGACCGGTTGCTGGATCAGCGCTCACTGATGCCGGCCTTCTTTTTTATCATTTTTACGATAGCTCTTCCGGAAGCCAGGCAGGTGAGCCCTGCACTGGTGGGCTCGCTCTTTTACCTTCTCTGTTTCGCCATACTATTTGAGGTGCATGACAAGAAACCCGATACCTTTTCGATATTCACAGCCTCAGTTTTCCTGGTGCTGGGCAGCATGTTCTACCTGAAACTGATCTGGTTCATCCCCCTTATCTGGGCGAGCCTGCGAACCATGCGGCCGGTGACCTGGAGGGAGCTTTTCTACCCTGTGGTTGCCTACATTATACTGGCCCTTTTCTTCTTCACCTGGTACTGGGGGGTGATGGACGAAGGTGCAATGTTCGGGCGTGTGGTGGCTGAAAATATGACGATCTCAGGTTCCTTTGAACCTTACCACTTTAGCGTCTATCTTCTTTATGGATATATGATAATGATGGTGGGAGTGGCCAGCATCTACATGGTCAACCGGTTTCGGTCACGAAAAATCGTGGTACAGAACACCTACCAGGTGATGTTTTATATGTTTGTGGCTGCGATCCTCTTCTACCTGTTTGTGGCCCGTTTCGATCCCTCCGGCCTGGTGTTTGTGGCCTTCCCGGTCTCCTACATCCTTTCCAACTACTTCCATCGCAAAAGAAGCCCGTGGATACACGAACTGGCCATGTGGATCCTGCTGGGCCTGGTGGTGTATGTTCAGATATCTATTTAGGAAAACGGGCTGTTGCTCAATACGGAAAGCAAAAGAAGGTCAGTTCACCCCAAGTTCCCCTCCGGGGACCAGACCGCTGCTGGGGATTAATTTCATGTTGTATCCTTCTTCGCAGAGGAACTCGAGGGTGCGGGGAAGGGCATAGTAAAGGTTCTCGGAGGCTTTGTCGGAGTCGTGGAACACAATGATGGAGCCGGGCTTCACATTGTTGGTCACATTTTGAAGCACCCTTTGTCCGTTGAGTCCCGTATTGTAGTCGATGCTCAGTACATCCCACATGATGATATCGTATTGTTGCAGCACCGCCTTGACCTGTCCGGGAAAGATCCGGCCATAAGGGGGACGGAACAGCTTTGAATCGATCATGCCCGATGCCAGGTGGATGTCGTCCATGTAGCGCCTGACACTGGAGCGGAATCCCTTGAGGTGGCTGTAGCTGTGGTTGCCCACCGAGTGTCCGGCAGCGAGGATCTGGTTGTAGATCTCCGGGTGCTTGTCCACATTGCGGCCCAGGCAGAAGAAGGTGGCTTTAGCATCGGCTTCCTCCAGACAGTTGAGCACCCAGGGGGTGACCCCCGGGGTGGGACCGTCGTCGAAGGTGAGGAACACGTCGCGGTGCTCTCCTGAGAGGTCCCAGGTCATCCTGTGCAGTGCACGGGTAAGCAAAGAAGGAGGTCTGACAATCAGCATTTCACCATATATAACAAAGCATCACCATGTATAACGAAGCAGGTGTGAAAATGTTACCTGAACAGCCGCTCATATTCTGCGCCGTACATCGACAGCTTCTCCTCCAGTCTGCGTGCTGCATCGATCTCACCATATCCAAGGCACATGCTCCTCAACTGGTTGATGTCCCTCACTGCCGCCAGAAAATCGTTGGCTGACTTACCGAAGCGGAAC
>JAGLPR010000478.1 GCA_023137255.1 Bacteroidales bacterium
GAAAATATCCTGTTCAATGATAGAGATTTGTTTTCGGAGAGCCTCCAGGTTCCATTCTTTGACGTCCACATCATCAATTCGTATTGCTCCTGAAGTGGCATCATGGGTGCGATTGATCAATTTCGCCAGGGTTGTTTTCCCTGATCCCGTTTGACCAACAACAGCGATAGTCTGGCCGGGATGGACCGAGAAATCAATCCGATTGAGGGTTAGATCAACATCTGGATAGGCATAGGAGACATCATCAAAATGGATCTTTCCCTCGATCTGCTCTTTATACCCTTCCTGATTTTGATCCAATTCCGTTTCCCGGTTAATCAGCTCCAAAATGCGCCGGGCGCTGGCTATGCCGAGGGAAACCTGGGAATAAGCAAATAAAGATACAAATGTTGGAAATCCCAGCAATACCAGAAGCCCATAATAAGCGGCAATATCACCCACTTCCAACAATCCACGTTGGAACAGGATGATCGCCTGGAAGAGACCACCAACCTGGGTCAAACCCATCAATAGTATAGGCAAAAAGCGAGCTTCCACATCCCCCTGATGAACTTCTTTTTTCATGAACCGTTTGGCGTTACTGGCAAATAAACTAACTTCACTGGCTTCTTCAGCCATACCCTTAACCGTTTCGATCCCATCAATCGCCTCTGCCAACCGGGAGGTCAAGGTCCCGAAGGCGCTCCTGACAGCATCAGTGATCGGCTGCAGTTCATGAAGATACTGCCATAAAGCTAAAAAATAAAGGATCAGGAAGATCAATGGTGGAATGATCAACGAGGGATGGTACTGGTAAGCAAATATGATCGGCATGATGATGAAATTAGCCGATCCTACCACCAGGTTAAACCCGGGGCTGAACATAAAGTTAATTTCGCGGACGTCATTGGTTGCCCTGGCCATCACGTCGCCAACTGGCAGCAAGCTGTGGTAAGTCATGCTTTTCCCAAGCAGAGTAGTATATAACTCATGCCTGATATCTCTTTCCATCAGCTGGCCCAATAATTCTGCGCTGAAGTTCCTGCCAAGTTGAAGGGCTCCCCGGATGACCTGAGTCACAACTATGATCAATGCGACTTGAAGCAGGAGTTCAGTTCTGGGCGGAGTTTCTTGCAGCGCGTTGAGAGCCCTACCCACCATTACAGGGACTACAGCTGCCAGCGACGCATTGCCAATCGCCCCTATCAAAGTAGTCAATCCCAAATACCAGTATTGGATAAAATGGGCAGTTATCCAACCAATAGGACTATCCCTGCGGGCTGCAACCCGGGCAGGAACCTGATACTCCTCTGGGAGAGAAAATTCACTGGTTTGCTGGTTCGAGTTATCCATACTTATTCCGGATTCTCATCCGGGAAAATCAGGTCATTGGTTATGCTGAATGGACCGAAGGATTCCAGATCCTCGTAACCCACCTGATGTGAGATCTCTGAGTCCGGATCCAAAAGATATACGTTTCCTTCAAAATCAAGAAGAATAATTTTATCACCAGAATCTGCATTTTCTACCCTGATATAAGACGAATACTGGAAATAACTCTCTTTAGATTCTGGATATTGCTTAAAAAGGAGCTCAAACGCCTGCTGGAAATCCGCCTTATAATCAGTGGTGACGACGGAGAGATTGCTGATTATCCAACACAGTTCTCGATATTCTTGAAAATAAACAAGACCAATGAAGTTTCCCCGGCTGTCAAAGTAGGGGAAAAAGGGGAAAGCCCTGCAGGTCAGTGTCCGAAACGAACGCTGGCAATACTGGTAGCCTAGGCATTTTAGTAATACCTGGCCATCCTGGATATCATTCTCCAGATCAACATCGATGGGATTGGAACTGCTCCAGGGCTGCCACAGGTCTGTCTTTTCCTTCAAAAACTCCCATTCTTCCTTATAAGCTGAAGGTATGATCAAGTTGATATCACAACATACCGGGACGCCATATTCATTAAATGGTCCGCACTTTTCCCCGCAATCAACATTTGAAAGTGGACGGGAAAATATCTGGTAGGCATCTTCGAAAAACATTTTTTCTGGAGTATCGCTCATTCAGTTATCTCGATTGCACCTTACCCCAAATCTGTCAGGAACTGGATCGCTTCTTCCCGGGAAGATATACCTCTATCAACCTGGGCTTCACGAAGTGATTCCAGCAGCAAACCGATCCGGGGTCCCGGGGAGATGCTGAATTCAGATTGGATATCATCACCATCAAGCAGGATCGGAGGAGAAACCCATTGATCCTTTTTCTCCCACCAACCTTCCAGGAATGATCTACAAATATCCAGGACATTGGTCCAGTCCTCTTGATGAGAATTGATTTCGTATTCAGAGGATACGCCAGCCAAAGCTAGAAAAACGCCCAATACTCCCGCTGATTTGTACTGGCGATAATAACGATAAATAGCCAAAGGCCGGGGAGGATCTCCCGTTCTAGATTGCTGCAGCACAACTTCGGCAGCCTACCTGCTCTTATTCAGGATTTCCCATTCCTGGTTACTGAGGGGAAGGATCTCTGTCCAATTTCTGTTTTTACCTTCTTCTTTTCCATTTTCCAGCAGAGGAGCGATAAAAGACAGTTGGTAAATGTTCCT
>JAGLPR010000479.1 GCA_023137255.1 Bacteroidales bacterium
CTGTAGGCATCCGGTAATAGGAGAAATTCAATTCCAATGCGTTGAAATGACGAGCATAAAATTCCAGGTAATCCTTGCTGGCCATTTTTGAGGGATAAAATGACCCTTTCCAGTCATCATAGGAAAAGCCTGATGTGCCGATATAAATGTCTGCCATAACGAATGGTGTAGCGTATAACTAAAAGGTACAAGGTATATGGTGTAAGGTTTACGGGATCGGAATAACGGCTCAAGGTACACTGGATTTCTAAAGATTTGTTACCTTATACCTTGTACCTTGGGCCACTTATTTTTATGCTCCATTCCTGAGCTCTTAGACAGTCTTCATTCGCCAGGCTTAAAACTTATAATTCCTCCAGCAGCCTATCATGGAGGTGATCAAATGATCCGTTGGACATGATCAAGACGACATCCCCGTTACGGACGACTCTTAGAATAGCACCGAGCAAATGGTCTGTGTTAGGGGAGTAAAACGCCTTCAAACCTCTTTTCTTTATATCATCAACTAATCCGGAGGAAGAGAACCGGTTCGCTTTGGGTATTGTTTCCATCAAGGGGGGTTCAGGGATCAGGATCAAATCAGCCTTGTCAAATGAAGCGGCATATCTCTTCTGAAAGATATTTCGACGGCTGGTATTGGATCTCGGTTCAAAGACGGCCAAAAGCCTGCGGTCCCCATATTTTTCTTTTACACCGATAATAGTCTCTCTCACGGCCGTTGGGTGATGAGCAAAATCATCCAGCACCAGAATTCCCTTTTTCTCCCCTCTGATTTCCTGCCTCCGTTTGATTCCGCCAAAACTTTTCATGGCTTCTGACAGAACAGAGCGCTCCACCTTCAAATGATCGGTCAGGATGACCGTGGAAAGGAGGTTGGCGACATTGTGGTTCCCATAAAGGGGGGAAGAAAGCGTCATGTATTCCTGTTCGTTCTTGAGGATCTTCATGGTGGTGAAATCCTCCAGAGTCAAGATATCAGTGGCTCTCCAGTGAACGTCATCCGTTAGGCCGTAAGTGATCACAGGACATTTTGCCCTTTCTGATTCTTTTAGGATCACAGGATCATCCCCGTTTGCAATGAGGAGACCGGTAGGTGGAATCAGTTGGATCAATTTGCGAAAACTCTCCAGCAAATGTTCCATATCCCGGTAAATATCCGCATGGTCAAATTCAATACTGGTCAGAATGGCAATATGCGGCTGGTAATGGAGAAATTTCGGGCCCTTGTCAAAGAAGGCGGTATCGTATTCATCTCCTTCGACGACAAAGTATTGGCTGTTGCCAAGATTGTAATTACGGCCAAATGCCTGCACCAGGCCGCCGATCATAAAGCCGGTATCCTGGCCTGCAGAGTGGAGAAGCGAGGCGAGCATGGATGAGGTGGTTGTCTTGCCATGGGTGCCGCAGACCACCAGGGGTGTCTTGCTGTCGAGGTAATAGTGAGCCAGGGTTTGGGGAAAGGAAACGTAAGGAATCCCAAGGTCGGCCAGCCCGATGGCCTCCGGGTTCTGCCTGGTTATGGTATTACCCACTATCACCAGGTCCGGCCTGGGATCAAGGTTGTCCGCTGTATATCCACTGGTGACCGGAATTCCGCTTTGGGCCAGAAAATCACTCATCGGAGGATAAACATTCTGGTCTGATCCGGTGATCTTATAACCGGAAGTTTTCAGCATGCCGGCAAGGGAGCCCATGCCGGTACCACAGATACCCATGAGGTGGATATGGTCGACTTTCTCAGGAAAATAATTCAGGCTGGGATTCAGAGTCACCGAAAGTACCGGGTGTATCAGGATCGGACTGTATCACGTATGGACTTGTAAATATCCAGGAATGTTTCACCAAAGTTGGCCGGTGAAAGCCGTCCCACTTCAATGAATTTAACGGCAATTTCCTTGGCTACTTTTAAGATAGCCTCATCGGAAACAGGTTTGGCTTGTGGTGCAGCCTTTTCGTCAGTCTCTTTTTTTGATGGATCCATAGTAATCAATAAAAAAGCCTCTGCCGCCGGAAGAAGGCCGATTCTATACCAGGTCAGCAGAGGCTAGTTTTTCTCCTAGGAAAAACCGATCAAGGCACTCCCTAAAGAAATCATCAAGCATGACGGGTCAACCCCGCTGCATTATTTTAAT
>JAGLPR010000048.1 GCA_023137255.1 Bacteroidales bacterium
CATTATGTGTTGGTGGGTCGGATCGCCACCGTGGTGATCGTGGCCCTTGGAATCCTCTGGATCCCTGTGATGAAGGGGATCGGGAAGGTTCTGTACGAGTACCTGCAAGATGTCCAGTCGCTGCTGGCTCCGGGGATTGCAGCTGTTTTCCTGCTGGGAATCCTCTCCAAGAGAACCACTCCCGCTGCCGGATTTGTGGGCTTGGTGGTCGGATTCACCCTGGGGATGTTAAGGCTGGGACTCAATATCTACTTTGGCGATACCGTATCGGACGGATTTATTTACGAACTGATAATGGCGCCCAACTGGCTTCACTATGAGATCGCTCTGTTTGTGATTGTGATTGTAACTATGGTGGTGGTGAGCTTCTTTACCAAACCGGTGGATGCTTCCAGGATCCAGGGACTCTACTTCGGATCGGCCTCTGCAGAACAGAGGGCCATTACCAGGGCCAGCTGGAGCAAGTGGGATGTGATCAATTCGGCAATCATCATCGCATTTATCATTGCATTCTATATCTATTTCTGGTAACTTGATCATTGAGATTATGGGTTCTGAAAATCAATTTTACAGGGATCATCCCACCTTTCATGTGGCAGTGGATTGCATCATCTTTGGATTTGACCAGGGCGAGTTGAAGCTGCTTATTCATAAACGGCGTTTCGAACCTGCCATGGGACAATGGTCGCTCTTCGGGGGATTTGTGGAGAGGGAGGAAAGCCTGGACGCAGCTGCCAACCGGATTCTGTTTGAACTCACCGGCCTTGATAATATCTACATGGAAGAGTTGCAGAGTTATGGCGAAGTAAACAGGGATCCGGCAGGAAGGGTCATTTCGGTGGCTTATTATGCGCTGATCCCGGCAAAGGAATATTCGGATGCCACTACTAATCAGTACGGGGCTACCTGGATGAGCCTGGATGAGCTTCCCCGGCTGATCATGGACCACAACCTGATGGTGGAGAAAGGGTTACGGCGCCTGAAAAGACGGGCCTCCACCCAACCCATAGGATTTGAGTTACTGCCCCGGGAATTTACCATGCCCCAGCTACAGGCACTCTATGAAACTATTTACCAATCCACCCTGGATAAACGGAACTTCAGGAAGAAGATCCTCTCCATGGATGTGTTGATTAAACTTGATAAAAAAGATAAGTCTGGCTCCAGGAAAGGAGCATTCCTCTACAGGTTTGACCGGAAGAAGTATAAAAAGCTGGTGGATGGGGGAGACAATTTCACAATATAGATACCATGATAAAGGACTTGAAAACGCTGGAAGCGTGGTTTGTAACGGGAAGTCAGCACCTCTATGGCGAAGAGACCCTCAAACAGGTGGAACTGGACTCCAGGGAGATTGCGGCCGCCCTGGACCGGAGCAGTGAAATAGCTGTCAGGATTGTATTTAAACCTGTGCTCATCACACCGGAAGCCATAATGGCTCTTTGCCGGGAGGCAAATAATGCGGAAAACTGTATAGGGCTGATTACATGGATGCATACATTTTCGCCTGCAAAGATGTGGATTGGGGGTCTGAAGTTGTTGTCCAAACCATTTATGCATCTGCATACCCAGTTCAACCGCGATATACCGTGGGACTCTATCGATATGGATTTCATGAATCTGAACCAGTCGGCCCACGGTGGCAGAGAGTTTGGATTTATCGGGTCCAGGATGAGAATTGACCGGAAGGTGGTGGTGGGGCACTGGTCTGATCAAAAGGTACAGTACAATACCGGGGTCTGGATCAGGGCTGCAGCTGCCTGGCATGATTGGCAGGGAGCAAAGGTGGCCCGTTTTGGCGATAACATGCGCGAGGTGGCTGTGACCGAGGGGAATAAGGTATCTGCTCAGATACAGTTTGATTTTGGGGTTTCCGGTTTTGGTGTGGGCGATCTTGTGGCAGTGGTTGACCAGGTCGGGGATGATGAGATTTCAGACCTTGTCAAAGAATATGAGCAACTCTATCAGCTGCCCGAAGGAGCCAGAGTGGGAGGGGAGCTGAGAGCCTCACTGAAAGAAGCTGCCCGCATCGAAAAGGGCATGCGCAATTTCCTCCAGGAGGGAGGATTTACTGCTTTTACCACCACCTTTGAGGATCTGCACGGACTGACCCAGCTGCCTGGGCTTGCTGTGCAACGGCTGATGGAAGATGGATATGGATTTGGTGCTGAAGGGGATTGGAAGACTGCTGCACTGGTCAGGGCCATGAAGGTAATGGCATTGGGACTCTCCGGCGGTACCTCTTTTATGGAGGATTATACCTATCATCTCCACCCCGATGGAATGAAAGTATTGGGGGCCCATATGCTTGAAGTTTGTCCATCCGTTGCCCAGGGAAAGTCAAGCCTTGAGGTTCATCCCCT
>JAGLPR010000049.1 GCA_023137255.1 Bacteroidales bacterium
GGGAGAGGGATCCCTGCTTACGGAACTACGCATGCTGATTATTTCTACGGGGAGGTGCCCTGTAGCAGGGGACTGACCAGCGAGGAGGTGGAGAAGGATTATGAAAGAAACACCGGAAGGGTCATCGTGGAGACTTTCAGGGAGTTGGACTACTGCAGCATGCCTGGGGTGCTTGTAAATGGCCATGGCCCCTTCACATGGGGGAAGGATGCTCTGGAGGCAGTACACAACGCTGTGGTGTTGGAGGAGGTGGCAAAGATGGCTTTCCGGACCGAGGTGCTTGGTCACCGGGAGCCTGTGAATCAGTATTTGCTGGACAAGCACTACAAGCGTAAACACGGCAAGGGCGCCTATTACGGCCAATCCAAATAACCACTTTCAGCTTTCGACTTTACTTTTGCCTTTAGACTTTTAGCTTATGACTTACACAATAGGAGTAGATTATGGAACCGATTCGGTTCGTGCCCTGGTGGTGGATACGCAGACCGGAGAGGAGATGGGAACCGATGTATTCTACTATCCCCGCTGGAAAGAGGGGAAGTACTGCGATCCTGCAAAGAACCTGTTCCGGCAGCATCCCCTTGACTACCTGGAGGGGCTGGAGGTAGCCATTGTGGGTGCTCTTAATGAATGTCCCGACGGGGTGGTAGAAAAGGTGGTGGGTATTTCGGTAGATACCACGGGATCTACCCCGGTGGCAGTGGACCGCACCGGAACTCCACTTTCACTTACTCCTGGTTTCGAAGAGAACCCCAATGCGATGTTTGTGCTCTGGAAGGACCACACGGCACTGAAGGAAGCCGACGAAATCAACGAACTGGCGCGTACCTGGGGAGGGGAGGATTACACCAAGTATGAGGGTGGGATCTATAGCTCTGAGTGGTTCTGGGCCAAGGTACTGCATGTAATAAGGGAGGATCAGGTGGTGCGGGAGCAGGCCTGGTCGTGGGTGGAACATTGCGACTGGATCCCTGCCTTGCTGGTGGGGGAGACAGACCCGCTAAAACTTAAGCGGAGCAGATGTGCCGCCGGACATAAGGCTATGTGGCATGAGAGTTTTGACGGTCTGCCCGCAGAGGAGTTCCTGGTAAAACTCGATCCCTTGCTGGCAGGGATAAAGGAGCGTCTTTTTACCGATACCTATGAATGCGATATAGAGGTGGGAACACTTAGTGAGGAGTGGGCCGGCCGCTTGGGATTGAGCACCAGTGTGCGTGTGGGCGCAGGAGCTTTTGATGCACATTTAGGGGCCCTTGGTGCAGAAATTCGCCCCTATTACCTGAGCAAGGTGATGGGTACCTCCACCTGTGATATGCTGATTGCTCCGGTCAAAGAGTTGGAAGACAAATTGGTGGGAGGGATCTGTGGACAGGTAGATGGATCTATTGTCCCCGGGATGGTGGGCCTTGAAGCGGGACAATCGGCTTTTGGTGATATCTACGCCTGGTTCAGTGAGGTGCTGATGTGGCCCATTAAAGAGGTAGTTGGAAAACTGGAAGGAATTGATCATGAGACCAGGGAGATGATCAGGAAAGAGAGTGCAGAACAGATGATTGCAGAACTCACCTCTGCAGCAGAAAAGATAGATCCCGGTGAATCCACAGTTTTGGCCCTGGACTGGATGAACGGCCGGCGAACACCCGATGCCAACCAGAACCTGAAGGGAGC
>JAGLPR010000005.1 GCA_023137255.1 Bacteroidales bacterium
CTTTTTGCCAACCTGTTCCTGATCCTTGGAGTAGCGACCACCTTTGCGCTGACCGATTACAAACTGGGCAAGCACAGCCTTGAATTCGGAGTGACCCTCCAGATCCTCGCCTTCTCCATAGGATTGAGTGAAAAAATTGTTCTGCTTAAAAAAAGTAAGGAGATAGCGCAGCGCAGAATCATTGACCAACTTAGAGAGAACGCTGCCCTGAAAGATAAGGTAAACCGCGAACTGGAAGACAAGGTCCAGGAGCGCACCTTTGAGATCCAGGCTCAGAAGGAGCATATCGAAAAACAGAACAAGGAGATCAAATACAGTTTCGATTACGCCAAGAAGATCCAGAATACGGTCCTGCCCGGGAACGATGTTTTTGAAACACTCTTCGGAGAGCACTTTATCTTTTTTAAGCCGAGGGATATTGTAAGTGGTGATTTCTACTGGATCTCCCAGAGTGAACACCGGATCGTACTTACTGCCGCCGACTGTACCGGTCACGGAGTCCCCGGCTCACTAATGAGCATGCTGGGCATCACCATGCTGCATGAGATTGTCAATGAAAAGGGCATTACGGATTCGGACCAGATCCTGAACCAGCTTAGACTCAGTATTGCACGCACCCTCAAACAGGAAGGGAAGATCGGGGAGCAGAAGGACGGGATCGATATGGCCCTGATTATTTATGACACTCAGAAGAAACAGCTTGAGTTTTCCGGGGCCAACAACCCGATCTACATCATCAGAAACGGAGAGATGCTGGAGTACAAGGGCAACAACATGCCAGTGGCCTATTACGAGAAGATGTCCGATTTCTCCAAGTACACCATCGACATGAATCAGGGCGACCGGGTCTATATGTTTACTGATGGTTTCCCCGATCAGTTTGGCGGACCCCAGGGAAAGAAATTCAAATACCGGCCGTTCAAAGACCTGCTGCTTGAAATACATGAAAGGCCGATGGAAGAACAACACAGGATCCTCAGCCTGATCTTTGATGAATGGAAAGGCGACCTGAGCCAGATAGATGATGTACTGGTGATCGGTTTGCGACTCTAAGGCTTCAGCACCTCACTTTTTTTCCTTTCTTTGTAGCCTAATCAATGCAACTACAATGGCCAAAGTTTTAACCAGTAAGGAAGATAATTATGCGCAGTGGTATAACGACCTGGTTTTAAAGTCAGGACTTGCCGAAAATTCGGCAGTGAGGGGATGTATGGTGATTAAACCATACGGCTATGCCATATGGGAAAAGATGAGGGATGAACTGGACCGCATGTTCAAAGAGACTGGTCATGAAAATGCCTATTTCCCTCTCTTTATTCCCAAATCATTTTTCAGCAGGGAAGCTAACCATGTGGAGGGATTCGCCAAAGAGTGTGCAGTGGTTACCCATTACCGGCTTAAGACTGATGAAGAAACCGGGGAGATTGTGGTGGATCCCGATGCCAGGCTGGAAGAGGAACTGATCGTGCGTCCCACTTCAGAAACTATCATCTGGAACACCTATAAGAACTGGATCCAGTCCTACCGCGACCTGCCTATCATGGTAAACCAGTGGGCCAATGTGGTGAGGTGGGAGATGCGTACCCGGCTGTTCCTTCGTACTACCGAGTTTTTGTGGCAGGAAGGTCATACAGCCCATGCCACCCGCCAGGAGGCCGAGGAGGAGACCATGCAGATGGTAAAGGTATACGCCGAATTTTCCGAGAATTTTCTGGGCATCCCCGTGCTTGTGGGAAATAAAACAGAATCGGAAAAATTTGCCGGTGCAGTTGAAACCCTTACCATCGAAGCCCTGATGCAGGATGGCAAGGCCCTGCAGGCTGGTACATCGCACTTCCTGGGACAAAATTTCGCCAAAGCATTTGATGTGCAGTTCACCAACAAAGAGGGCAAACTGGACCATGTGTGGGCCACATCGTGGGGAATGACTACACGAATGATCGGTGCCCTCATCATGGCTCATTCTGATAACCACGGACTGATCCTGCCCCCGAGGGTGGCTCCCATCCAGGTGGTGATTGTACCCATCTACAGAGGCAACGATGAGTTCCCTCCCATCGCAGAGGCAGCCAATAAGATCAAGGCACAACTCACCGCTCTCGGAGTCTCTGTGAAATTCGATGACCGCGACACACAAAAGCCGGGCTGGAAGTTCGCCGAGTATGAGCTGAAGGGGGTACCTGTCAGACTCGCCATTGGTCCGCGCGATATCGAAAACGGGACAGTGGAGCTGGCCCGGAGGGATACCCTGGAAAAGAAGGTAATGCCCCAGAAAGGAATTGCCACATACATCCACGACCTGCTGGAGGAGATTCAGCAGAGCATCTACCAGAAAGCCATCAATTTCAGGAACGCCAACACACACCATGTGGAGAGCTGGGATGAACTGGTGGATGTACTTGAGAACAAAGGTGGATTTGCCCTGGCGCACTGGGACGGATCCAAAGAATCGGAAGACCGGATCAAGGAGACCAAAGCCTCCATCCGCTGCCTGCCACTGGATGCAGAGCCCGAAGAGGGCAAATGCGTGGTAAGCGGCAAACCCTCCTTACGGCGTGTTGTCATAGCAAAAGCCTACTAACTACTAACTACAAACCACTAACTGCTAACCACTAACCATGAAATTACGTACAATTATCCTGACCCTTTCCGCCGGATTATTCCTGCTTTTTCAGGGGTGCAATGAGCAAGAAGGCGTTTATGAACTCTTTTCAGGATCGATCCCCCGATTTGAAATCACAGAGGGTGAAGATTTCAGATTCACAGAAGCCCAGTCCCTCTTTCTGACCCTGAAAGGGAATGCATTGGAGGTGGCGGGTGAAGTCTATTCCATTGAAATAATTTCGGAGGACGAGGAGAAGATCACCTACCAGGCAGAGATCCCCCTCAGCAGCGATATCACAGTAAGCGGACTCACCTACCTGAAAACAGATGAGCTGCTTCGGCTTGAACTTGAAGGCCCCGATAAAAGTGTTACCCTGGAGAAATTTGCCAATCTGATGGAACGCAAGGCCAATGAATATGTAGTAGTGGACCTTACTGCTGATCTCTCCCACCTTTCCGGGCAGCAGAAAGAGATGCTCAGCCTGCTTTTCCAGGTAGCCGACATCATGGAGGAGATTTACTGGGCCCAGGTGTTTCCCGACAGAGATGCTGCCATGGGAGCCATGATGGATGAGAATGTATCCAGATTCTTCAAAATTAATTACGGACCCTGGGAGCGACTCAATGGAAACCTCCCCTATCTTGCCGGATACGGACCCAAACCTGCCGGTTCGGGCTATTACCCAACCGATATGACCAGGGAGGAGTTTGATGCACTGGATGATCCACAAAAAGCAAACCTATATACGCTGATCATACGGAACCAGGATGGAAACCTGGAGGTGGTCCCCTATCATAAAGCGTTTGCAGAACAAGTACAAAAGGCTGCTGATCTGCTGAAGCAGGCATCTGAACTGGCAGAGGATCAGGGATTCAAAGAATACCTGCAGCTCAGGGCCGAAGCACTTTTGACAGACGACTACTTCGTCTCCGATATGGCCTGGATGGATATGAAGGAGAATGACATCGATTTTGTGGTAGGACCCATCGAAAATTATGAAGATGCACTCTACAACTACAAAGCAGCGCATGAATCGTTTATCCTGATCAAGGACAAAGCGTGGAGCGAGAAATTGTCCTACATTAATTCTGTCCTTCCACAAATGCAGAAGGGCCTCCCGGTAACTGATGAATATAAGAGAGAGGTGCCGGGCAGTAATTCAGACCTGGGAGCGTACGATGTGATCTATTATGCAGGTGACTGTAATGCCGGGAGCAAAACCATCGCCATCAACCTTCCCAACGACGATCGTGTTCAGGCAAGTAAGGGTTCCAGGAAGCTTCAGCTGAAAAATGCCATTCGGTATAAATTTGAAGAGATCCTGGTTCCCATCAGCAATGTGTTGATTGCAGAGGAGCAGCGTGAACATGTCACTTTTGATGCATTCTTTGAAAACATCATGTACCATGAAGTGGCTCACGGACTGGGCATCAACCAGACCATTAATGGAAAAGGTACCGTACGATCGGCCCTCATGGAACAATACAGCGCACTGGAAGAGGGGAAAGCGGATATTCTCGCCCTCTTCCTGATTACTAAAATGTATGAGGAAGGGATGCTTGGGGAACGCGACCTGATGGACAATTATGTCACCTTTATGGCTAGTATTTTCCGGAGCATCCGGTTTGGAGTGGCCAGCTCGCACGGCAAAGCCAACATGGTGAGGTTCTACTACTTCCAGGACAAGGGAGCCTTTACAAAGAACTTGAATGGCACTTACAGCATCAACTTCGAAAAGATGCAGGTGGCCATGAATGAGCTTGCAAGCCTGATCCTCACCATCCAGGGCGACGGAAACTACGACCTGGCCAAAAGGCTTATTGAGGAGAGTGGTTTTATAAGGGAAGAGCTCCAGGCCGATCTGGACAGGCTTAAAGAGCTGAATATTCCTGTGGATATTGTATTTAACCAGGGTCCCGACGTAGTTAAGCTGAAAGCAAAAAAGTAGAAAGCTGAAAGTTAAAAGCTGAAAGTTGTTGAACCACATTTCCTCTCCATTGTTAAAATAGGGTATTAACCCTTTAATTGTAAAACAATGGCAGTATTAGTTGGGAAAAAAGCGCCTTCATTCAGTGCCCCGGCAGTGGTAAATGGTGGCGAATTTGTAGAGGAATTCTCTCTAGATCAGTTTGTAGGCGAAAAATACGTGGTATTCTTTTTTTACCCGGCAGATTTTACCTTTGTGTGCCCCACCGAAATAATTGCATTCCAGGAGAAAATCGAAGAGTTTGAAAAAAGAGAGGTAGCTGTAGTGGGCTGCTCTGTCGATTCCAAACACTCACACTGGAAATGGCTCCAGACAGAACTCAAAGATGGAGGCATCAAGGGAGTCAAATATCCCCTGGTAGCAGACCCGGCCCTGAACATCTCTGAAAATTATGATGTACTTGCAGGGACCTATGAGTATAACGATGAGGGTGAGTCCAGCTTTGTGGGTATTCCGGAAGCGTACCGTGGACTGTTCCTGATTGACAGGCAGGGCGTTGTTCGTCACCAGATTGTGAACGACATGCCGCTGGGACGCAGTGTGGAAGAGGTACTCAGGCTGGTGGATGCCCTTCAGTACAGTGAGGAGCATGGTGA
>JAGLPR010000050.1 GCA_023137255.1 Bacteroidales bacterium
TAGTGGCTGACGTGCTGAACAAGCCCATCAAAGTGGCAAGTTCGGATCAGGCAGTCGCCCTGGGATCGGCCATGGCAGCATCCGTGGTTGCGGGAGTGCATCCATCTATTCCCAAAGCTCAGGAGGCCATGGGAGGAGGATTTGAAACAGAGTACCATCCCGATCCGGTCATGGTGAACACCTACGCCAAGCTATACGATCGTTACAGGCGATTCGGAGCGTTTGTTGAGGGGGAGACAGAGCGAACCATTACAAACAAATAGTTTGCTATATTTGTACTTGTAAGAACATTGCTTATTTGTATGCGAACAAGCATTTTCATAAGTGTTTTGATTCTCTCTGTTTCATTCTTGATGGGACAGACCGCCGAGGAGGAGGTAGGCCGGCTGAAGCAACAGACATCTGGAGTTGTTCTGGAGGAACCCGTTCAGGAGGAGACACTTCGGGAGGGACCCAATCAGGAGACGAAGAGACCGGGACACTGGAATTTCTCAGTGGGAGCCAGTTACTCGTATATGAAAGGTTATGGTTCGGGGATGATGCTATACACTGCCCCTACCTATACCTTGTCTCTCAACGACCGCTGGTCGGTTCACGGTGGATTGATTGCTTCCCAATACCGGGGCATGAACTACACCATGCCGGGTGAGAGTGAGCTGCCCAATACATTTTCCGGCCTTGCATTATTTGCAGCGGCATCGTACCGCGCGAGCGACCGGTTGATCCTGCATGGCACAGGAATAAAACAACTTATTTCGGCACCTGTCACTCCATTTACACCCTATCTCATGGATGACCTGTCGTTGGGTGCCACCTACAAACTGGGCAACAACTTTACCATCGGAGCCTCAGTCCGTATGAACAATGGGAGTGGTTACTACCACTCGCCCTGGAATTCCAGCCCTTTTGCCTCTCCGTTCCCTTCTCCTATTGTCTGGTAAGCATGGTCATTCTGCTTGCGTCACTGGCCCCTGTTATTATCATTCTGTTCTATATCTATTTTCGCGACAAGTATGAAAAGGAACCGCTGCGCATGCTGGTCAAAGCACTGTTGGCAGGTGTACTGATTATTCTTCCTGTGATTTTTGTAGAGCAGTGGCTGTCCGCCCTCTCCCCTTTTTCAGAAAAGGTAGGTGCCGCTGCCTGGCATGCCTTTGTGGTGGCTGGTACCACCGAGGAACTATTCAAGTACCTGGCGCTCTATCTGCTGATTTGGAAGAGCCCCAGTTTTAACGAGAAGTTTGATGGCATAGTTTATGCAGTTTTTGTCTCCCTTGGTTTTGCTGCTGTTGAGAACGTCATGTATGTGATAGACGGTGGAATACAGACTGCTGCCATCAGGGCAGTTACAGCGGTTCCGGCCCATGCCATATTTGGTGTGACCATGGGCTACTACCTGGGAATTGCTCACATGTACAAGGAGCTCAAAAAACAGTACCTGCTAAAGGCAATCGCCATACCCGTGCTGCTCCATGGCATCTACGATTTCATTCTGATGGTGGAGGTAGGGTGGTTGCTGATCCTGTTTTTTCCTTACGTAATACTGCTCTATGTCATGGGCATAAAAAAAATGAAGGCCCTCTCCGAAGCTTCGGTGTTTAAACCCCTGGAAGAGTCCAGCGAGGCCGAACTTTGAGGTATGTTCAAAATAGTAGTAAAATTCGTTAGTGATGAGTTCTTCCGATTATCTACCTATTGAAAACTACGGGGTTATAGGCAACATGCGCTCCGCTGCACTGGTTGGGACCAACGGGTCCATAGACTGGTTCTGTTTCCCCCATTTCGACTCTCCCAGCATTTTTGCCAGCATCCTGGACAGCCAGAAAGGGGGACATTTCTCGGTCTGCCCCTCCAACAGTTATAAGACCAAACAGTTTTACTGGCCCGATACCAATGTGCTCATATCCCGTTTTCTGACCAACGAAGGGATCGTCGAGGTGGCCGACTTCATGCCTGTTGGAACCGATGTGAAGGGGGAGAAGGATTACTTGATGTACCGGAAGATTTCTGGGATCAACGGAACAGTCCGCATGACCATGGAGTGCAAGCCGGCTTTTGATTATGGCAGGGATTCCCATGAAGTGGTAATCTCTGAAACCGGGGCGGCGTTTCATTCGGGCAGCCTCTCTATGGGCCTGGCCAGCTCCATTCCTCTGGAGGTTACAGGCGATAGTGCCTCCGTTGAATTTACCTTACATTCCGACGATTCTGTAATTTTTGTCCTGCACCAGGTCTCAAAAGGTGAGCCGGCCCGGAATATCACGGGCCCCAAGAGGGCCGAAAAGGCCTTGCATGATACCCTGCACTTCTGGAGGAACTGGATTGCCGGCTCCCAGTACAAGGGTCGCTGGCGCGAGAAAGTAAACCGGTCGGCTTTGATTCTGAAATTGCTGACCTTTGAACCCACCGGTGCCATCGTGGCTGCGGTTACCTGCAGCCTGCCTGAGGATATCGG
>JAGLPR010000051.1 GCA_023137255.1 Bacteroidales bacterium
TCTACGCCTTTATGCGACTGGGATTTACAGATGAAGCCGCTGCATTCATGGGGTGGATCCGGGAGCGGTCTGAAGAGTGCACCAAAGATGAACCGCTTCAGATCATGTACGGAATCGACGGCAGGCACCACCTGGAAGAGCAGGAACTCGATCATTTCGAGGGTTATATGAAATCTTCTCCGGTTCGCATTGGCAACGGGGCCTACAACCAGCTTCAGCTCGATATTTACGGCGAACTGCTGGATTCGATCTACTTGTTCGACAAGTACGGAACGCCCATAGGCTACCGGGGATGGAAGGTGATTGTCAAGCTGGTGGATTGGGTGGTGAAAAACTGGAATAAAAAGGATGAGGGGATCTGGGAGGTACGGAGCGGCCAGCAGCATTTTGTCTATTCCAGGCTGATGTGCTGGGTGGCCCTGGACAGAGCCATCCGCTTGTCCAGGAAAAGAAGTTTTCCGGCTGACCTGGAAAAATGGACCGATGTACGGGATACGATCTATCTCGATATTATGAAGCATGGCTGGAGCGAGGAGAGGCAATCCTTTATACAGTATTATGGAAGCCAGACCCTGGATGCTTCCAACCTCATGATGCCTCTGGTTTTCTTTCTATCACCTAACGACCCCTTGATGATCAAGACCCTGAAGGCCACCCTTCGTTCACCCAGCCAGGGAGGGCTGGTCACCAACGGGCTGGTATACAGGTATAATGCCATGGAATCGCCGGATGGGCTGCAGGGTGAAGAGGGAACATTCAATATCTGCACCTTCTGGCTGGTGGAGGCCCTGACCCGTGCCGGGAAAGCGGATCCGGCACTTCTGGAAGAGGCCAGGCTTATGTTCGAGCATATGCTGAATTATTCGAACCATCTGGGGATCTATTCGGAGGAGATCGGGATCAACGGGGACGCACACGGCAATACACCCCAGGCATTCACCCACCTGGCCCTGATCAGTGCAGCCTATAACCTGGACAAGGCCCTGGGCTGATCAGCAGGTGTTCCAGTGAAGTTCCCTGCGCTTCTTTAGCCTGCCTGTTTCACCCTATTTTTGTATCTTACATGAAACCCTAAGACAAGCCATGTACGATTCAATCATTCCAACAGCCGATTCCATACCGGTTCACTGGCTATGGTTCCAGGGGCTGCTTATTTTCACCTTCTTCATTCACATGATCCTCATGAATTTTCTCCTGGGCGGGAGTCTGCTTACCGTTTGGGACCTGCTTACAGGCAAACTGGAGAAGAAGGCATCGGGCAGCATTCCCACCCTGGTTGCTCTTACCGTCAATTTTGGCGTACCCCCACTTCTCTTTGTGCAGGTGCTCTACGGCCACCTGTTCTACTCCAGTTCGGTGATGGTGGCGGTCCCCTGGATCCTGGTAGTTCCCATATTGATTGTGGCTTACTACGGGGCCTACCTGTTTGTAAAACAGTGCGACAGGGCCAGGGGCTGGTCAGCAGCGGGACTGGTGATTACTTCGCTGGGACTGCTTTACATTGCTTTCATATTTGTCAACAACAACACTCTGGCCATTCAACCTGACCGGTGGGGGATCTATTTTGAGAATCCCGGTGGCCGGAACCTGAACCTGGGGGAACCGACCCTCTGGTCGAGGTACCTACATTTTCTGCTGGCGGCCCTGGCCATAGGAGCCCTGGGCAGAGCCATCTTGTACCGCTTCTCCAGAATTAAGAAAAAGGAGAAGGAGAGACAGATCAGGCGCAACTTGAAAATCTTTGGCTGGATGACCGTCATACAGTTTGGAGTGGGTACCTGGTTCTGGCTCTCCATGCCTGCGGATGTCTGGAAGAGCTTCATGGGAGGTTCCCTGTTTGCCACGGCCATGATGGTGAGTGGTTGGATTGTGGCACTGCTGATCCTCCACAGCTCTTTCACCGGAAGGTTAACAGCGGCCATGATCCTGGGCGGAATCGAGGTGTTTGTGATGGTGATTGTCAGGGACCTGGCCAGGACAGCATATCTGAAGGAGGTATTTCATCCCTCCCAACTTGAGAATATGGCAGAAGTCTCCCCGCTAATTGCATTTCTGCTGGTTTTCGTGGTCGGACTTATTGCCATCTACTATATGATCCGTCTGATTTTCAAATCTAAATCCCCTCAATCATGAATTACCCAGCCTGGTACCTACCCAACCTGGGAGGAGGATTGTTAATCGCAATTATTGCGGTTCTGCATGTGGTTATTTCGCATCTGGCAGTGGGAGGCGGACTGTTTCTGGTGCTGACCGAGCGAAAAGCAGTGCTTACAAACAACTCTGCACTGCTCGAGTATGTAAGAAAGCATACCTGGTTCTTCCTGCTGCTTACCATGGTATTTGGCGGGATGAGTGGCGTGGGTATCTGGTTTATCATTGCCCTGGTGAACCCGGCTGCCACCTCCAGTTTGATTCACACCTTTGTGTTTGGATGGGCCATCGAGTGGGTCTTTTTTATAGGGGAGATCGTGGCGCTATTAATCTACCACTACCGTTTTGGAAAGATGGATCACAAATCGCACATGGCTCTGGGCTGGATCTATTTTATCTTTGCGTGGCTCAGTCTTTTTACCATCAACGGGATTCTTGGTTTTATGCTGACTCCGGGAAAGTGGATCGAAACCGGCAACTTCTGGCACGGTTTCTTCAATCCCAGCCACCTTCCGTCATTGATCTTCCGGACCTGTATAGCGTTGATTTTTGCAGGGGTATTCGGACTGGTCACCGGGGCCTGGCTGAAGGATGGCGATACCCGCCGATCCGTGTTCAGGCTGTGTGCAAGGTGGATGTATATTCCGCTGGTGGTTCTGGTTCTTGCCGGGATCTATTACACCAGGGTGATCAGTGCCGATTCATTTGAAAACCTGTTTCACTTCAACAGGGAGAGTTCCCCTTTCATCGCTCTGATCATTGTCAGTTCAGTTCTTTTATTCGGGGCCGGTCTCTTCACACTGGTTAAGACCTCACAAGCTCTGCAGAAGATCGGCGCACTGATCCTGGTACTGATCTGTTTTGGTTGGATGGCAGGTTTCGAGTATATGAGAGAGATCGCCCGAAAGCCTTTTGTGTTGTACGGTCACATGTATTCGACCGGGATCACACCGGCCGGGATGGAAGCGGTGAACACAGAGGGATTTTTGGCTCAGGCTAAATGGACAAAGATAAAGGAAGTGACAGTGGAGAATATGCTGGAGGCCGGGGCTGAGATTTTCAGACTTCAATGTCTCTCCTGTCATACCGTGGACGGCTACAACGGGGTGATGAATAAATCGGATAAACTAACTGAGCGGGGACTGGAGGCCTTGCTGACCGGAATGGGTAAGGTGAATTCTTATATGCCCCCCTTTGCAGGAACAGAACAGGAAAAGAGAGCGGTAGCCGCCTGGATCTATAATGAAATTCAGGGCAAGCTCACCATTGAGGTGGGGCCCTACCCGGCCGATGAGTTTCCCCTGGAAATCCCGCCCTTTCATTCCGATTCAAATGAGTATGTTCTGCTGGTATGGAACGACCTGGGGATGCACTACATCTCTGACAATGAGAAGTATTTCGCCTTCCTCCCACCTGCCAATACTTTCAATGCACAACTGTTTAAACGGGGACCGATGCCCCGGGTGATCAGCAATGGAGTAACCATGGAATATTCTGTGGAAGAGGGATTTAAGAGCCCCGCTGCCCACTCCATGTTCTGGGAGTACGATACTGAGATTTTCGGAATCGATCTTCCGGAGGGGGAAGGCTTGATGGGCAAGGGGGTGGAGGGAACCCTGGAAGCGCATGGAACTGTTTTTGTTGCTCAGATGATCCCTGTGGTACCCTACATGGATGACAATACCTACAATCCTTATCCCATTTTTACCATCACAGCCAGAGATGAATCTACAGGTGAAGTGCTGGCGGTAACCAAAGCGGTGGCTCCCACCTCCACTGAGATGGGATGCAGGAATTGCCACGAAGGGGGATGGGCCTGGAATAATGTTTCCGGAATGGCCGATCTGACTGCCGTCAACATTCTTAAGGCACATGACCGTTTCAACGGGACCACGCTGCTGGAGGAGGCTAAGAACGGACATCCCAAATTGTGTCAGTCATGCCATGCCGATCCGGCAGTTATGGCACCAGGTAAGCAGGGTGTTTTGAACTTCTCGGCGGCCATTCATGGATTCCATGCCAACTATCTTTCGGGAATGGACCAGGATGCCTGCATCATGTGTCACCCGGGACGCATCGAAGGCAATACCAACTGTTTTCGTGGCAGACACAGTGAGATTGGACTCGGTTGTACCGAGTGTCACGGGACACTGGAGGACCATGCATTGGGATTGCTTGCCAACCAGTCGGGCATCAAAGCAGCTGAAAGACTCTCCAGGGGACTGGAGCCGGTCCATGCTGATTCCAAAGAGGAGATCAAGCCCCGTATGCCGTGGCTTATGGAACCCGACTGCAGGTCGTGTCACACCAATTATTCTATCTTTGAGGATGGATTTTCCGGAACTGCGTTTAATGAATGGGCTCCTGGCTTTGAAGCGCTCTACCGAAACAGGACAGACAACCATGGCGTTATGTGCTCGGCGTGCCACGGTTCAACCCATGCAGTATATGGCGCCATGAACAAATATGGATTACACCGCGATAATCAGCAGCCCCTGCAGTACCAGGGATTGGCAGGGACCATTGGAACCCACGGACAATGTGCGGTTTGTCACACCATAGAGATGACCACCAATGGTCACCACCGCAACATGGTAAACAGGGATCCGCTCCCTGCAATTGTAGAGTAGGATGAGAAATTCAACAGTTATAAAAGCAGCATGGGCATTGTTTGCCTCGTTATTGCTTCTTTCTGGGTGCAAAACCCAGGAGGAGGTCCATCCGATCGGAGAGTTCCTTCCCAATAGTGAAGCTTTCTGGAAGGTGGTACCCAGAGAGGCAGTGATTGAGCGCATTGGCATTGCGTTTGAGTTTACAGAGGGACCCGTATGGCACCCCAAAGGCTATCTTGTGCTAAGTGACATCCCCGGGAATACCATCTATCGGTGGACCGGTAAAAAGTATATCGTCTTCCGACAGCCCAGTAACGAGGCCAATGGACTTCTGTTTCAACCGGGTGGTGACCTGCTGGCCTGTGAACATGGATCGAGAAGCATTACCAGGTTTTCCCCCACAGGAAAACTGACCACAGTGGTGGATCGTTACCAGGGAAAGCGACTGAACAGTCCCAACGATCTTTGCAGGTCTTCCGGGGGAGCCATCTATTTTACAGATCCTCCCTGGGGATTGCCCGAACAAAACAGCGATCCGGCCAAAGAGTTGCCGTACAACGGGGTATACAGGTTGTACCAGGGAGAGATGACACTTATCGACAGCACCCTCTCCTGGCCCAACGGGATCGCTCTTTCGCCCGATGAGAGATACCTCTATGTAGCCAATATGGAGATATCCAGGAGCAACGAAGAAGATCAGTACGATGTATTCTGGATGCGTTACCGGCTTAACGCTGCGGGGGAGGTAGAGGAAAAAAGCATCTTCTTCAGGGCTCCCGATACTTCATTGCCGGGCGGACCAGACGGAATGAAGGTCGATCAACTGGGAAACCTTTTTGTGACAGGTCCGGGTGGAATTCTGGTACTGGATACTGCAGGCACCCACCTGGGAACCATCACCATACCCATACCAGCCACCAACCTGGCTTTCGGACCCAAAGAGAAGGAGCTTTTTGTGACTGCACGATCGACCGTGTACAGGATAACAATGGAGAAATGATATGCAGAAGACAGAGGACCATATTCTGGTTATTTTTGGTGCTTCGGGCGACCTGACCCGGCGGAAGCTGATCCCCGCACTGGCTGAACTGCTTAAGCTTAAAATGCTTCCCGATCGGTTTGCCGTGCTTGGAATCGGGAGAAGCAAGTATGATGATGGCTCCTACAGGGTGATGATATCGAAGCACCTCGGGGATCGCTCCGGGATACTTCCCCTGCTCCATTACCACTCTATGGATCCAGAGGACGGGGACGCTTACAGTGGATTGGCCGACAGGCTTAAGCGGCTGTCGAAAGAGCTGCAGATCGCGCCCAACTATATCTTCTACCTTGCCACACCTCCTTTGCTTTACGGTAGCATACCCCGGTTGCTATTTGCGGCCGGACTGACCAAGGAGGGGGAGGACAGGTGGAGACGGATCATTATCGAGAAACCCTTCGGAGCAGATTATCTCTCTGCCTCCGGCCTGAACCGGACACTTCTCTCAACCCTCAGTGAGCAACAGGTGTACAGGATTGATCATTATCTGGGAAAAGAGACTGTGCAGAACGTACTGGTGACCCGCTTTTCCAACGGGATCTTCGAGCCTCTCTGGAACAGAAACTTCATACATCATGTGGAGATCACCGCTTCGGAGAGCCTGGGTGTGGGTTCCAGAGGTGGATATTACGACCATTCCGGAGCCCTGAGGGACATGCTGCAGAATCACCTGCTTCAACTTGTGGGCCTGGTGGCCATGGAGCCTCCCACGGTGATCAGTTCAGATGCCATTCGAAATGAGGTACTGAAGGTCTTTCAGTCGCTTCGTCCCATTACCGGGGACCAGGTATCAAAGCAGGTGATCAGGGGACAATATATGGCTTCGCATGTACGTGGCGAGGCCATGGAGGGTTACAGGTCCGAAAAGGGAGTGCCGGAAGGGAGTCGGACTGAAACTTTTGTAGCCATGAAGTTGTTTATTGATAACTGGAGGTGGGGGGGTGTACCATTTTACCTTCGCACCGGCAAACGACTTCCCACCCGCGTTACGGAGATTGTAGTTCATTTTAACTCTTCTCCACACTCCCTGTTTGGTCAGCAGGAGGGCGGAACAGGCAAAGGGAATGCTTTGGTGATCCGGATTCAACCCGATGAGGGGATTCTTTTGAAATTTGGAATGAAGGTGCAGGGAGCGGGTTTCAAGGTACAGGAGGCGAACATGGATTTTCACTATAAAGATTTGACAGACAGCTATATACCAGAAGCATACCAGCGTTTGTTGCTCGATTGCATGCAGGGCGACAGCACCCTCTATGCCCGTGGTGATGCGGTGGAAGCTGCCTGGCGTTTTGTGGATCCCATCCTGAAGGCCTGGCAGGAGAACCACGACATCCCGTTGCATGGTTACCCATGTGGCACCTGGGGACCGGAAATTGCGGACCAGATGATTGAGGGAGAGGATCATACCTGGCGATACCCCTGTAAAAACCTGGCCGATGACGGACTCTATTGTGAATTGTGATGGATAGACAAAGAAACTATATCTATCCCGATAAGGACTCACTGGTTGCCGCATTTGTATGTGAATTTCAGCGCTTCCTGGGAGAGTTATCCGGTGTTGAGAAACCGGTGCATATTTCCCTGTCGGGCGGTTCCACACCATTGGCCGTATTCAGACAACTGGCTGGGGATACCAGCCCCAAAGATTGGTCAGGGGTTCATCTCTACTGGGGCGATGAAAGATGCGTTCCCCCCGAGCACCAAGAGAGCAATTATGGAGCAGCCTTTAAGGCGATGCTGGAACCACTGGGACTGCACCGCAACCAGGTGCACCAGATCAGGGGAGAGGAGGATCCGGTGATTGAGGCCCACCGGTACGGAAAGCTTCTGATGGATCAGCTTCCTGTGGAGGATGGAGTCCCTGTTTTTGACTGGGTTTGGCTTGGCCTGGGGAGCGACGGTCATACTGCCTCTATATTCCCCCACCAGATCGGGTTGTGGAAATCTGAAGAACCTTGCGTGGTAGCCACCCATCGGGATACGGGACAGAAGAGGATCTCCATCACCGGGGGAGTAATCAATGCTGCCAGGCGCGTCTCCTTTATTGTCACCGGGGTTGAGAAATCGCCTGTGATCAAAGAGATATTGATGAAGGAAGGTAACTTCATGGATTACCCTGCATTTTATGTGAATCCAGGTTCAGATAACCTGGAGTGGTACCTGGACCAGGATGCCTCTAACCTGCTTTAGAATATGACTGACCTCTATACCATTCAACATGCCAGGATGCTGGATCAGGATGATCCCTTAAAGCATTTCAGGCAACGTTTTGTGATCAAAGATCCTTCCATAATCTACCTGGATGGCAATTCACTCGGACGGCTGCCCCAAAAAACGGTGGACCATATGGAGATAGCCATCACGGAGCAATGGGGCGATCGGCTCATAAGGAGCTGGAACGAAGGATGGTATCTGCAGTCGTCCCGACTTGGGAAGAAGATCGCCCAGATCATCGGGGCACACCCCGATGAGGTGATTGTTTCCGATTCTACCTCGGTCAACCTCTACAAACTTGCCTACGGTGCTTTGAAGCTCAAAGAGGAGAGGACAGAGATTCTCTCTGATGATATGAATTTTCCTTCCGATCTCTATATCCTCCAGGGACTGGTCAAACAGTTTGGCGGGAACCGTACCCTGAGGCTGCTGAAATCGCCGGACGGGATCTCTTCGGACATGACCGAGTTTGTGAGGATCATCAGCCAGCGCACTGCACTGGTTACCCTTTCACATGTGGCTTATAAAAGTTCCTATATGTACGATATGGAACGGGTGACCGAGCTTGCCCACATGCATGATGCCCTGGTGCTTTGGGATCTGAGTCATTCGGTGGGAGCGGTGCCTGTGAGCCTGAACAGGGCCAATGTGGATATGGCCATCGGGTGTACCTACAAGTATCTGAACGGGGGACCGGGCTCACCTGCTTTTTTGTATGTGAAGAGAGAGTTGCAGGAGCGTATGGTAAATCCCATCCAGGGGTGGTTTGGCGAGCAGAATCCCTTTGAATTTAAGCTGAACTACCGGGAGTCTGAGGGAATCAGAAAATTTTTAACCGGAACCCCGCCGGTGATCTCCATATCAGGACTTGAACCAGCCCTGGATATGGTCCTGGAGGCTGGGATTGGGTCGCTCCGGCAGAAAAGTGTGGCCCAGGGTGAATACCTGCTCTCACTGGCACGACAGTGGCTGGTCAAGCAGGGATTCAGGATTGGATCGCCTGAATTGTCCGAGAAGAGGGGATCTCACATCGCCTTGAAACATGCAGAGGGCTATCGGATTTGCAAGGCTTTGACCGATCCGGAAACAGGGGGGAGTGTGGTCATACCCGATTTCCGGGAACCCAATAATATACGTCTGGGAATCACTCCTTTATACACCACTTATGAAGAAATATTCCTCGCTGTGGAGCAGATGAAGGAGATCATGGACAAGAAGACCTACATGAAATACCCGGGCTCCAGGGATCATGTGACCTGATTCTGGTTCCTATACCTTAGAAATGATCTTTTTCAGATTTTTAATGCTCTCTTCAGCAAATTTGATGGGTTCCGGCGGGAAATCGCTTTCAATGACCATGTATTCAATTCCTGCATTGTCCACCTGGTTGATGATGGTTTTAAAGTCAATGATACCTTCTCCAATGATGGTCTGGTTGCCCATAATTTCCATAGCTATTGCCATGTTGTCGAAGGGCTCATTGGTATTGTAGATCTTGTCCATCTTCTTAGTCATCTCCTTGATGTGCAAAAGCTTCACTCTTCCTGGATATTGTTGGATCACTTTCACCGGATCCACTCCGGCCACGGTGGCCCAGAAGAGGTCAAGTTCAAAACAGACCAGGCCGGGATCGGTATTCTTTACCAGAATATCAAAGGCTGTTGCCCCATCATAAATTGCAAACTCCTGGCTGTGGGTATGGTAACCGTACCTGATACCAGCTTCCTTGCATTTTTCTCCAAACTTGTTGTAGAGTTCTGCGGCTGCTTTGTAATCATCTGCCGATTGCCCTATGAACATGGGACTCAGGATATATTCCTGGCCAATGATCTTAGCCGCGTTAATGGCCTCATCGATGTTGTGTTTCAAGGAGGCGTCGGAGATATGGGCAGATTTGGATTTCAGTCCCAGGTCGTCCAACATCTTCCGGATCTCTTTGGGAGTGTGTCCGTGATACCCATATCCGGAAAGCCCCATCAGGGTGATTAGCGGATTGGTTTTAATCTCCTCTTCCGGGCTGAAATAGTAGGGTCCTGCAAATTCCAGGTTTTTGTATCCAAATTCTGCCAGTTTCTTAATCACTCCGGGAAAATCATCTGAGAGCGGTTTTGCCAGCGTGTAGAGTTGGATGCCTATTTCCCTGGATATGGAGGCCCTGCGTGAGATAAAGCCAGTGTTGAGCAATGATATGCCTGCTATTGCAGCGGTAGAATTCCGAAGGAAAGAACGTCTTTTCATACCCTGTGATTCAGCCTATTGCTTCTTTTTCATTTTCATGGCGAAATCGCTTCCCTGAACATAAAGACCGCCCGAGTAAGTATCTCCTTCAAAGTTCCCTTCCAGTTCTATGAAGTTCCCCTCAGCTTCAAACTCAGCTTTTAGCAGACCCTCTACAATGGTTATTTTTTCGAGTTCCATCTCTCCCATAGGGTTGACCATCTTAGCTTTAAGAACATTGTCTTCATTAGTTATCACAAAGGTTCCGTCGATATCAACCGGGAGATCTTCAACTACATAGTCCCATTCACCCACATATTTGTCGTTGGGATTTGAAGCGACCTTCATGGAGGCACATGAGGAGAATGCAAATAATACTGTTAACAGAAGAGCAAAATTTCTGATTGTGTTGTTTTTCATGGTCGTTTTTCTTGAGTTTAATTAATGTGTCCAATATACACAATAAAAGAGATATAAGTCAAGATATCGAAATGTTTTTTGACAGAATTAATGTGGAGGCATCATTACTTTTGGACATCGTTAGTTTTGCTGAACCTTGAAACTCATGGATGTCATGCAATCTTGGGATTGACCTGGGAACTTCCTGAGTATGGTAAGGGGGGCCACTTGTGGCAAAGTCAAATGTCACGCGGAAGTGACATTTTCATCAATAGTCTGA
>JAGLPR010000052.1 GCA_023137255.1 Bacteroidales bacterium
ACTCCCCATATTTCTGCTTCAGGGTTCCAATCTCCTTTTCAATGGGCATGAACCCCCGGTTGCCGGCCTGGAAATGCATGTGATCGGGTGCCGAAGCCCCGCAGTTGGGTGCATTGTAAAACATCGCCAAATCGGGCAGGGCCCTGCTCAGTTCCAGGAACGCTCCAAATTCGGATTCAATCACCTGGGGGGTATGGTCTGCCTTTGCAATGGTAAAATGCTCCCGGAAAATGGGGAAGGGATTGCAGAGGATCTCGTACTCCTCCCCGAACCATACATTTTTCTCCTCCGGGGGACGGTTCTCCTCACAGAGGAAGCACGCCCTCTTCTCGATTGAGGCCTTGTCTACCCTGGCTGCTGAAGAAGTAATCCGCTTTGGATTGCACTGTACATTGATGGTAAATCCGTCAAAATCAAACTGCTTCAACTGAGCTCCATCCAGCTTCTCCCAGTTGGCTCCCAGCAAGGGCCAGCTGCTAAGCTGATCTTCGAACAGCGCATCTGCTCTCTCCTGCAGGGTCATCCTTTTTGCCTGTTCAGTTTGATCCGGGCGGTCAGTTCAAAGCTCCTGAGCCGGTCCTTATAGGTGTTGTGCCTGTTCTGTGCCTCCACGCTGAGTGAAGCATCTGAATTGTCCTCCCACCTTCGGCAGAGATAGAGAGGTTTGTATATGCGACCAATCTGGTAATGTCGACTGATGGCCAGTCCCACCCCATAATCCTCGCCGTAGCTTACATTGGGTATATTGATCCTCCTCAAAACCGGGGTATAGAAAGCCCTCGGGGCCCCCAGCCCGTTGATGCGAAGGGCATTGTTCCGGCCATTCTCAGGGGTCCACTCCCTGTGGTCCACCACTCCCGGGGGAATCTCCTCCAGATTGAAGTTGGTCATCTGGTAGGAACCCACTACCATGGCACACTGCTGCTCATAAAAAGCTTCCACCATCAGCTTCAGGGTACCCTTCTCCGAATAGAGGTCGTCGCTATCAAGCTGAACAGCAAACTTACCGCATTGCGGATGGTGGACCCCCACGTTCCAGCATCCCCCGATGCCCAGGTCCCTGCGCTCAGGGATCACATGAAGCAGGTTGGGGTATTTGGCAGCCAGCTCCTTCACAATGGAGGTGGTCCGGTCGGTGGAGTGGTTGTCCACCAGTATCAGGTTAAATTCAAAATCGGTCTCCTGGACCATCACAGATTCAATGGCATCGGCCACGGTCTTCTCGCGGTTCAGCACCGGAATGATCACTGAGGCCTCCACCGGAAAAGAATCTTCATCAAAGCTGATGGAATCAAATTCCGGCTCCAGGTAAGCGCCGGTCTCCTTCAGGTGCATATTAACCGCCCTCTCCATCTCCACCTGGACCGCCCTGTTTTTAGGATCCACATAATCAAACATCTTTTTGCCCGAGGCACGTGTATCGACCGGCTCCACCGAGTAGAGATACTCGGGGATCCGTAAAGGAAGTCCCTCCTGGCTCACCTTCAGCCTCAACTGATACAACCCGCCAAACTCCAGCGATTCCCTGATCCCCCCGGCTGCCCGTATCAGTGCCATGCTGTTAAAAAAGAGCACCGGTCCGAATTCAAAATCATCGCGCAGGCTACCTTCCTGGTAGTCGATGACCGGGTGGGCGGTAAGTTTTCCCTCCACCTGATCGAAATAGTCCGAATAGACCAATCCTGCTTCAGTTCCCGAACCGACCTCAAGGAGTCTCTCCAGGGCCAGCATGCCGAACCGGATCTTCGTTTCCCGGATAATGACCAGCGAGTGGTCGGCTCCATTGGAGTGATCTGCAATTTTGCGAATGGTATCGGTACTGAACTTCCCGTCGGTTTTAATAAATCCGCACCCCTCGGCACCCTCTCCCGGCTGCTCCTGTCCAAACAGGTATACCCTGTTCACCAGGCCGCTTGCACTCAACTCTGCCACAGTCTCATCCCATACACCGGGTGTGCTGCTGCTTAGAAAACAATTGATTTTACTCATCTTCTTTTTGTTTCAACAAATAGTTGATTGTTTGCTTCATGATTCTGTCTCTCATCTCCTGGTCGGTGATGGTCTCAAAGGGAAAACCCATGGATACCACCCCGTAATCGCCCCTGTAGGCCACCCCGGCACTCATGTTGTTCTCCGAATACCTAAACAGGGTAATGGCAGTGGAATCGACCGGTTCCAGGGCATCGGCTCCCTCTACTGTATAGAGTTCATGATCCACTTTTGTGTTAAACTGAAACTGATCGGATAGATCGGCAAACTCCGGATCCATGCTGTAAAAAATTCCCAGCCGCGAAGCATTGCTGGTCCGCCATTTGAATTTCAACAGCTTCCCCAGGATGCTGTCCTGCTTGTTTTGATGCATATCGGAGGCAATATGTGCTCCGCTGATATAGAGGCTGCCTCCACCATTCAGGTAGCTTTCCAGCACAGTCAACATGCTTTCGGGCCACACCTGGTAATGGGTAACAGAGTCGTTTTTCGGCATCTGGGTGGATCGCTCCTCCCCGGCCAGGTAATCGACCATGCTGTATGCGTCAAGATCCAAAGAGTCGTCCATCACCGATTCGTCGCTTACCGAGATAAAGGAGTATCCGGCATTGCGAATGGAGAGTCCGTGAATATAAGAGAAATCAAAACTGTTCCCGGGAATTACATGCGTCTCCAGATCAGCATAGGAGGCACCGTGTCCGGGTGAATCATCGTCCAGCCAGGGAGAGGTCTTTACATAATCGTACTGGTCGCCCACAGTGTGCAGGTCCACCCCGTAGGGGACCCCCTGGTCCACCATGTTCATGAAGCCTGCATGGTTCTCATCATTGAACCAGGCCGGACCACTGGTTCGGTCAAAGGCGTTAATGATGGCAATGCATCCCTCTGCTCCACTGGTGACACATGCAGAAAGCACCTCCGACGGGAAGCTCTCTCCTCCCCCGTTTACCGCAGTCACTTTAAAAGAGTAGATGGCATCGGGCCTGGGATTCACCACGATATATTCCGGGCCTTCCAAGGGAGTTCCGTTATCAAAACCACCCCCTTCCATCCGGGTATAGACCATGTAGCTTTCTGCCCCGGCTGTGGGCTCCAGCGGGTCGATGGTGGGCTTCCAGCTTAAACGCACTCCCCCCTCCTGGAGAAGCTCGGTCCGGAAGTGATCCACCGGCAAGGGTTGAACCTTATAATCGGTGCCGTACTGACTATTCAGAAACCGGAGCATTCCCTTATAGATGGCGCGGCTCACATGAAACCGGAACATGGGCTCCTGTCCGAACCTCATATCAATGAAATTCTGATGGGAAAAGAGCTCCAACAGCATGGAGGGTACATTGGGACGAAACGCCTCGCTGTACCCCCTGTCCCACATCCCCCGCCTTGTCCATGCCGGATCATACACCGCCCTCAGATCCTCTACAATCTGTGTCTGGATCAGATCAGTGAGATCGCGGGAAGCCATTCTTGACAATCCCGCAGGAAATCTCCCCCTGTCATGGGTAGTGCTGTAGATCCCAAGGGTGCCTATCACTGTATCGTTATCGGTGATCCCTGCATCTGTATGGAAGGCCAAAGAGAGGTCCACAGGGATCCCCAGTCCTTTTGCCCCACGGTCGGCCAATGGTCCGGATGGAGCACCCACCAGGTAGTTCACCCACTCGCCACGCGACTGGTAATCATCGTTGTAGTCGTTGGCTTCGTTTAGCTTCCAGACCAGCGTATCGGGCATCCCTGCATACTGCAGGTAGTAACGGGCCCCCTCCTGGTAACGGGGACGGTTGCCGGTGAGTCCGTTACGGGAGATGTTCCCCATGCCACCGCCAAATTTCACTGCATCGGCAGTAATCTTCCTGCCCCGCTTGCTTGCCTGGTTACTTAATACCACCCGTCCCTGTACGGGATTCACTCCTTTCCCAAAACTGAACCTCCCCAGATAGACCCAGGTGCCCCCGCCCATCTGCTGGTTGATGCGGAATTCGGTGACTCCTCCCAGGTGGTGCACCCGGTAGAGGGCATCACTCACATTTTCAGAAGAGGCTTTAAATGAGATATAAACAGCATAGTCACCCGCTTCGGTAATCTCCGGGATCCACTGGATCATCTCTGAAGCCTTCCTGTCGGAAAGCAGGGTATGGTACGATCCCAACCTGAATGGATTCTCATCCACGTAGGGCGGGTTCCCGTATGCAAAACCTGTGCTGTTACAACTCTCTTCCAGGTACTCCCCTGCCATGTATAGACTATTCCCGGTACTGCCATTATTGTCCACAATGACCTCATTCACCTGCCAGTCGCGTTCCCGCGGAACAAATACTTGAGCCCCTGCATTCTCAAGCATGGGTACCAGGAAAGGCATGGTATAGGCCAGGGGATAGATGTCCTCCACAGTCTGGAAAATCCTCGCCCGTTGCCACTCCCACCGGTTCAGTTTAGGTTCGTAATACCAGCCGTGGCTGTGCCAGAGAGCAATGTTGATATTGTACAGGCTGAAGGTGGCAAGCCAGGGTCTTGAAAGGTGGCTTATCAGCGGGGGCGATTTCCTTTTCAGAGTGCCGGGGGTCCGTCTCCGGTCAATGGATTTAGAACTGGAACGATGGTAACTGGGCACCAGGTTTAGTATGTTCTCTTTGCCGGCAAACAGTTCCACCCGGTATTTGCTGTAGGGTTCTGCCAGTCCCGACCCAATTCCCTCCAGAAGGCTGTCAACCACCTTCTCCCTGAAAGGAGCATAGGCCAGCTGGTTCCCGGCATGCAGCCTGATCCTGTTCGGTTTTTTCAGCAATACCACCTTCTCTATCTCTGTTGAATCCATTTTCTGGTACCCGGTGGCACCCACAAACCACCCCCCGTTCAGGAGAGAATCGGCATTTTGCTGCACCAGCGCCCTGGCCATTGAATCGGTCATGACTACAGGTTCCTGGACCGGCAGCCATGCCACCAGAAAGGTGTTGAATACAATCAGTGTCGCATTTTTGAAAAATCCATGCATCGGTCTTACTATTTATAGAGAAAATACTTTGAGGAGCGTTCCCTGAAACTCTCTGCATCGCGGTTCCAGAACCCCTCCAGTTTAGAGAAATCAAAATCTTCTATCATGGAAGTACGCAGGTGGTCAGAGCCACATCCATAATCAAACATCCTGTACCTGTTCTCCTTCCCGGCAAATGGATTGAACGTAGGATCGAGTTTGTGCGCTTCCTGCAGGAACCAGAACTGGATGGAGGTCAGTTCTGCCCTTACCGGATCGGTCAGGTGCATTTGCACGCCCTGCAGCGGACTCCCTTTTCTGGCCATATAGTAGGGTTTAAAGTAGATGGGGCGAAACAACACTCCGTATATCTCCAGCGCATTCATGGCATCGGCCAGTTTTGCTGCATCGATGCTGTCGGTTACCAGTACCTGGAAAGGCAGGGTGTACCCGATTCCGATCATGTTGGGATCCAGTTCTCCAATGATTCCTGTGGCGGGGTAGAAAAACGCGGTGCGGTAGTCGGGAATATGGGGAGAGGTGGGAACCCACTGAAGGCCGGTGGCCTCAAAAGTCATCTCCCTGCTCCACCCCTCCATGCTTACCACCTGCAAATTGCACTGAATGCCCCCTTCAAGCATCCCTTCCCCGTTCAGCATCCCGGCCAGCTCACCGCAGGTGAGACCGTAGATGTAAGGGATTCTGTACTGGCTTATAAAGGAGTGAAAACCCTCTTCCACCAGCGGGCCCTCCACCCTGACTCCTCCCAGTGGATTGGGCCTGTCGAGGATCACCACCTCTTTGTCCATCTCTGCGGCAGCTTCCATCACCAGCCCCATGGTGCTGATGTAGGTATAGGAGCGCACCCCGATGTCCTGTATATCATAGACTATTACATCCACATTCTCGAGCGCCTCCCTGCCGGGTTTCCTGTTCCTGCCATAGAGAGAGTAAACAGGGATCCCGGTCAGAGGATCCACCTGGTCGCCCACATGATCGCCAGCCGAGAAATCACCCCGTACCCCATGCTCCGGACCAAACAGTGCGGTCAGGTTCACATGTTCATGGAGGATATCTATGGTTGAACGCATACTGCCATCCACCCCGGTGGGATTGGTGACCAGTCCGACCCTAAGCCCCTGAAGCAGATCAAACCCTCTTTCACTCAATACTTCAATTCCTGTTTTTACCTGTGAAACAGCGTGATAGGGTGTAAAGAGAAGCAGAGAAAGGGAGATCAGGATGGCTTGAGACAGATGCCTTATCATGAAGCTGAAATTTGATTTACAAAGATAATAATTACCTTTACAAAGTATAATACGTCATACAAATTTTACATGCTTTTGCGCCTATGAACTCCCTCCGTAAAGAGCTTGCCAGATCCATTGGAAAAGAGTTGGTTCATACAGATGACCTCACACTTATCGCCACTTCTGCAGATGCAGGATGTTACCGCAAGGTACCAAAGATCGTTCTAAAACCCCAACAGGAAAAACAGGTGGTGGATGCCCTCAGAATTCTCCACGATAACAACACCCCTGTCACCTTCCGGGCTGCCGGGACAAGCCTCTCGGGACAGGCCATTTCCGATTCTGTGCTTTTACAGGCACGGGGCGACCACTGGAGTGGGTACGAGATCATCGACGAGGGTCAAATCATTAAGGCTCAGCCGGGCATTACCGGAACCAGGCTGAACCAGCTTCTGGCTCCCACCGGGATGAAGTTCGGACCCGATCCCGCATCGATCAACTCCGCCATGGTGGGTGGAATGATTGCCAACAATGCCAGTGGCATGAGCTGTGGAATCCATGCCAACAGCTATGCCACCATTGAGTCGGCCCGGATCATCTTTGCCGAAGGAACCGTGCTCGATACAGCCGATCCTGAAAGCCGGGAAGCGTTCCTGAACAGCCATTCCAAGCTGGTGGGTGCCCTGAAGCGCATCAGGAAGGAGATCGCCTCCAAACCTGAACTGGTAGAGAAGATCCGTAAAAAATACAGCATCAAGAACACCACCGGGTATGGGATGAACTCCCTGCTCGATTTTGACGACCCGGTGGATATGATCCTGCACCTGATGGTGGGATCGGAAGGTACCCTCGGTTTTGTTTCCGAAGCCACCTTCCGGACCATCCCGGTCTTACCGTTCCGCGCCTCATCGCTGATCTACTTCAGCGACCTGGAGTCGGCCTGCAATGCAGTTCCGCTGCTGAGAGAAGCAAAGTTGCCTGCCATTGAGATCATGGACCGGGAGGCCTTGCGTTCGGTGGAAGGAAACGCCGGCATACCAGACTACATCAGGGAACTGGACAGTGGAGTTACTGCCCTGCTCATCGACCTGGAGGAGGAGAGCCGGGATGCCCTGGATGCCATGATCGAGCGCACCCGTTTGGCCCTCTCAGACTTCACACTGGTACGGGATTTTGAGGTCACTTCCGATTTGAAACAGATCACCGATTACTGGAATGTACGCAAAGGGGTCTTCCCTTCAGTGGGCGGCATGCGCAAACCAGGTACCAGTGTCATCATCGAGGATGTGGCTGTGGCTGCGGAGCACCTCACTGCAGCGGTGACCGACATGCGCCAGATGCTCGACAAGCTGGGGTATGAAGATGCGGTCATTTACGGCCATGTGCTGGATGGCAACCTCCACTTTATTTTTGCCCAGGACTTCCACCGGGAGGAGGAGCTGAAGAAATATGCGAATATGATCGACCAGCTCACCAGGCTGATTGTGGAGAAGTACGACGGATCGCTGAAGGCGGAACATGGCACCGGCTTCAACATGGCTCCCTTTGTGGCTTTTGAGTGGGGAGAGGAGATCTACGGATACATGAAAGAGATCAAACGGGCCTTCGACCCCAAAGGGATTTTAAATCCCGGAGTAATCATCTCGGAGGACCCTGAGATCCACCTGAAAAATTTCAAACCGATGCCGGTCATCGATGAGGAGGTGGATCAATGCATCGAGTGCGGTTTCTGCGAGATCAACTGCCTCACCAACGGTCTTACCCTTTCGGCCCGTCAGCGCATTGTGGTACAGCGCGAGGTTGAACGGCTGGGCAGATCGGGGGAGGATGTCACGAAACTGCTTAACCTGGTGAAGGGCTTTCGTTATGAGGGCGAAGGCTCCTGTGCGGGCGACGGACTCTGTGCCGTAAGTTGTCCCCTCTCCATCGATACAGGGGTGATGGTGAAACATATCCGTGCCAGGAACAATGCCCGCAAACGGCCGGGCAATCCTGTGGCCACCTGGATAGCCAGCCACTTCCGGACCATCCATGGTTTTATCGGACTGGGACTTGGATTTATGACTCTTCTGGGAAAGATCGTTCCCCTGAAGAAAATTTTTATCTGGGACCGCCACATGCCCCGCCCTGTCAAGAAACAGCAGCTGACTACCCCCACAGACACCGGCAACTCCAAAAAGGTGGTCTACTTCCCCAGCTGCATCAACCAGAGCATGGGAACCTCTGTGAGAGACAGTGAGAAAAAACCACTGGTAGAGGTTACCGTAGAGGTACTTGAGAAGGCCGGATACGATGTGATCTACCCGGAGGCAATGAAGAATCTCTGTTGTGGAACTCCCTGGGAAAGCAAGGGGTTCTTTGACATTGCAGATGCAAAATCCAGTGAACTTGAGAAGGCGCTGCTGGAAGCCAGCAACGGGGGTGAATTCCCGGTGCTATGCGATACCAGTCCATGCACCCACCGCATGCTTAGGGTGATGTCCGATCGCCTGAACCTTTATGAACCTGTGGAGTTCATCCACGACCACCTGCTCGATACACTGAAGCTGGAGAAGACCAGCGATCCGCTGGCCTTCCACGTCACCTGCACCAGTACCAAGATGGGGCTGGAGGAAAAATTCAGAACGGTGGCCCGGGCATGCACTGCTAACCCGGTCTTCCCCGAGGAGGTAGGATGCTGTGGATTTGCAGGGGATAAAGGCTTTACCCACCCGGAGATCAACACCTGGGCACTCCGGAACCTGAAGCTGCAGGTGGACCGCCTGTCGGCCGGTTACTCCAACAGCCGCACCTGCGAGATTGGTCTCTCACGCAACAGTGGTATCGATTACAAATCGGTGATGTACCTGGTGTACCGCTCCATCAAAGAATAAGCATCTGGCGGGTGCTGGTTCCAGTTCCGGTTTTTAACCTGTAGGAGTAAAGGCCCGGAGTAAGCTCGCCCGACTCCAGCCCCACCCTGTGGGTTCCCTGTTCAAAGGGATGATCCGCCAGTGTCCGGACCCTGCGTCCTGTGGAATCATACAACTCCAGCAGCACATGTTCTGCAGAAGGAATACTAAAGGCAATGGTGGTCTGATCAGTGAATGGATTGGGATGGTTCTGTTCAAGCCTGAACCCGCTCTGCTGTTCATATTCTTCTTCACTGATGCCCGTGCCTCCCTCTTCGTAAACACGAATGTATTCGAGGGAAATTTCCTGTGGAAATTCGGTGGTCCCGTCAGGTGACCCCGGCCAGTTGCCTCCCACAGCCAGGTTGATCAACAGGTGAAACTTTATGTCAAAAGGTGCCGGGAAAGGTGCAGATGAAGAGTGCCAGTCACATTCTCTTCGCGGTAGTACTGTAGTTCGTTGTTGCCCCAGCCGGGAATACCATATTCCGTGCCATCTCCAATCATGTAGGACCATCGTTCGGTGTCCAGGGCATCTCCTTCAAACTCATCAGCCCACACCAAAGTCCAGTTCTGTGCATCTACAATGGCCACTGTCAGAACAAGGAAACCCAGCAACATTAAAGTTTTCTTTATCATAGCCATTAATTTTTTATAAAGAATAAGTACTCTTTATACACGATCGCTACAAATATATCACATATATGTAGACTCCCAATCGGTGATAGTAACTCATTCATAATAAACACTTTTTAATCAAATAAGTCTTGACTTTGGATGCATTATTCCATATATTATATAGCTTATTCCTGAAATAACAGGAATTAACCTTCTCAGTCCGACGGCCCCTGCGTTTTCGTCATCCGGGGGACCAGTATTCATGCATTTGTCAAAATCCTTAAGTAAGGAAAGCATGCGGAGAGAATTAATGAATTTCAGTGTAATCCTGGTTCTTCTGTTTCTATTTCCCCTTTCCAGCTTCTCACAATATAGTGGTTCTGCCCTGGCGGTGATCTCAGATGTAAAGGGGAGCGTTATGCTGATCCAGGCTCAGAGCGATGAATCACATAAAGTAGTCTTTGGAATGCAACTGGCACAGGGCGACCAGGTGGAAACCGGCAGGAAGGCCGGCGTAACCCTGCTCTTCTCAAATGGGAACCTGATCAGCCTTGGGGCCAATAGCAGCATT